>NZ_JAXDEO010000062.1:0-30964 GCF_035064975.1 Pseudomonas sp. YuFO20 | reverse complement strand
GATCCGCACCCCGACGATCCCGAACAACGCGGCCTGCACGTTTATTACCGCCCCCGGTCCGGCAAGGTCGCCGACTTCCTGCCCCGCGGCGCCGAGGTGGTCATCAGCGGCCAGGGCGATTACCGCCGCCTGAAAAACCGCCTGGGCCCGGCCAGCCTGAGCAACGACGACGGTTCGCTGCGCGGTTACCTCGCCTCCCGATATCTGCAGTCGCAGGTTGCAGGCGAGCATCGCATCGAAACGAGGGGAGACGAGCTCAACGTGCGCCCCGAAGCGAGCCTGCGCAACGAGGCGATCAGCACGCTGCCCAATGGCACGGTTGTCACCGTCAGCGGTGAAGGCGATTTTCGCAAACTGGAACGGGTCCCGCAGTACGTACAGTTCGCGGCGCTGCAAAGCGTGTTGGAACCGCTGGCGACGGATCAGATCGTGGTCCTCGACACCCCCGTCGCGATCCAGGCCGGCGCGCTGATCGGCCACCTCGGCGATTATCACAGCGAAGGGGCGGAACGACCGGAAAAAAAGCTGCATCTGGAAACGTTCAGCGAAGAAGACGTGGAAGTCTTCATCAAGGACAGTCGGGCTTGGGCCCAACGCCTGCCAGCGCGCGAGCGGACCTGGCTGAAACTGGCCAAAGGCACCGCCGTGGTCGCGCATCGCGACGGCGCGAGCGCCACGCGCTGGCCGGTGCCGAGCGAGACCGATCCGGTCAGCGACGCCGACCTGTTGATCCCCAAAAGCCTGCTTGAGGGCCTGTCAGCCGACAACAAGATTTCCGTGCGTGCTACCCCCGACCGAAAGGCCATCAACTGGTACCGCCTCGATGGCCTGCTCCACAACGCCGCCGGCAATCTGCTTAACGGCTGGGTCCGTGAAGACGTGGCCGTCACGCCCTGGGTCAGTCCCTGGGACTGGGAAGGCCACCAAGTCCTGCACGACTACGGCCGGCCGATCCATGCCATGGCCTCGTTCATGCGCAGCATGCGTCACTTCAGCGAGGCACAACTGGAACGCTACCGCTCCTTGGCCGACGACGAAGATCAGGGACCGATCAGGAGCCGCTTGTTCGACATCATCGACCCCAACCGCGTCGGCCAGATCACTGCAGAAGAATTGCAAGCAGCGCTCAGATTGCCGGCGCAGGCGCAAGCAATCGCGCAGATGATCATCCGCAAGGAAAGCGAATGGTTTCACCGGGCACATGTCTGGGATGTACTGGATGAAATGCTCGGGCATAGCGGCTCGACCCCGCACTTGAACTGGCTGGCGGAGAAGCAGCGGATCAAGGAGCTCAGTTGGTGGGAAGAGGTGGCGGAGAAGGTGGGGCTGCCATCGTGGGGGAAGGCGTATCACTTTCATCCGGTTGGATTGGTTGCTAGTTTCTGTTCCGCTGTCGACGAGAACGACATAAGTTGGTTAACCGTACCCTTTGGTCAGCTTACTTTCGATGTCGAAGGTAATGACATCGAAGATCCTTCCCACGCGGGACATCGTTATTTTAGTCGGAAAATTCATTGGCCCGGCGGTGCGTCTGGAGTAACGATTGGGAGAGGATACGACCTCGGACAACGTCCCTCGCCAGAAAAGGACTTGTTATCTGTGGGTATAACTGAGCCTTTATTTGGCTGGTTAATTGGCGCCAAGGGACTTAAAGGTCAAGCAGCTCAAAATTACATGGATAGCGCAAACCCTGAAATAAAATCAACATTCATATCTCGAAAGCAGCAATACGATCTATTCCTTCCAGTGTATAAATTTATGAAGGATGAAATATTGAGAATTTCACGAAAAGAGGATGTTGCAAAAATATATGGCGATCTAAGATGGGAAGCATTAAATAAAAAAATAAAGGACATATCTATAGATCTAATTTATCGTGGAGACTACACAGGCGAGACCAGAAAAATAATACAGCTATTCATGACTGAAAATAATATCGCTGGTTTCTCAGAAGCCATTTGCAATCGTGAAAACTGGTCTACTGTTCCGAACGACAGATTCAACAAACGAGCCAATTACATAAGGAGCTAATAAATGGTACGTTTAGGACTGGCGTCTTTTTTAATTTTATTTTCATTCAGCTTTGCAAAAGCCGAAATTACTAATTACTCAAATGCTTCAGAGGTAAGGTCTGGAAGAAGTGGAGGCGTACTTGTCCGCTACATCAAAACCTTTGAAGACGGATGCTTGGCGGTCGAGATTATAAAAATCAATGGCGGACTAGCAGTTCTGGACGGACAGAATATTTGCAGCTTTCAAGGAAAACCTTTTTCGACAGGATTTGCTTACGCTGGCTTCCAGGACATTACTTTTGAAGAAGATGGGATTCACTTGAATTTGAGTATCACACCGCTAGAACCCATAGGAGAGCAGTTACGAAAATGCTGGATTCCTATCGAAAGCGGAAAATTGAGCAGCCTTGAGTGTTCCAGTCCTATCAAACAACATTGATCGGTTATATGAAATATAAGAGGAGTCGAGTCAACCGCCATTTTTATTCAGGAATGGCGGTTACTTCATTTCACATCACAACCACGACCGCACCCACCTCGCCATCTCCCGGTGAATCCCTTCCACCTCCCCCAACAACCCCGCCATGCGCAGAAAGTCATGAGTCATACCCGTCTGCTCCAACAACGTCACCTCATTCCCCGCCGCCCGCAAACGCTCGGCATACTCAAGCCCTTCGTCATGCAACGGGTCATAACCGGCCAGGTACACCAGTGCCGGGGCCAAACCCGACAAATCCTCGGCCAGCAGCGGCGAGCAGCGCCAGTCGGCCAGGTCCTGGGGGGTGCGGGCGTAGTGGGTGTAGAACCAGTCAAGGGTCGGGGTTTCCAGCAGGTAGCCCTCGGCAAAATCCCGGTGTGAGGCGCGGTGGGTGGTGGCGTCGGTGACGGGGTATGCCAGCAGTTGCGCCTTGGGTTTCAGCGCGAGTTCCTGTGGGTCGCGAACAGAGATGATCGACAGCACTGTGGCCAGTGTTGCACCGACGCTGTCGCCGGCCAGGGCCACCCGTGTGGCGTCCAGGCGGCGGGTTGCGCCTTCGCGTAGCAGCCAGTTGCCGGCGTCGCAGGCGTCCTGTACCGGAGTCGGGAAGCGCCATTCTGGGGCCAGGCGATAATCCACGGTCAGCACGGCGAAACCACCCTGCGCTGCCAGGCGACGGCACAGTGCGTCGTGGGAGTCGAGGCTGCCGACCACGTAGCCGCCGCCGTGGAAATAGAGCATCACTGGTTGCAGGGCTTCGACGGCTTGGCCGTTGCGATACAGGCGTGCGGCGAGGCTGTGGCCGTCGCGGGCGGGGATGGTGAAGTTTTCGCAGGCGATATTGGCCAGCGGTGTATCGAGGAAGCTTGAGGAGGCTTCGAAGTCGATCCGTGCCTGTTGCGGGGTCTGTTCGTGCATGGGGCGACTTTTGCCGGTCAGGCGGCCAAACTCGGCGAGTTCGAGGAAAGCTTCAAGTTCTGGCAGTACGGCCATGGGAGGGATCCTTTACGCAAGAAAGTAGAAAATCTTGTAGTAAACGCGGTCCCCTGTAGGAGCTGGCTTGCCAGCGATGGATTCGAATACGCCGCGTGTATCCAGAAAGCACGCGTTATCGTTAGCGACCATCGCTGGCAAGCCAGCTCCCACAGGGGGCGTGTTTTAGCCAACAAACACGCGTTATCGTTGGTGACCATCGCTGGCAAGCCAGCTCCTACAGGGGGTGTGTTTATCCAACAAGCACGCGTTATCGTTGGCGACCATCGCTGGCAAGCCAGCTCCTACAGGGGGCGGTGTTGTCAGGCGGTGGTTGGGGTGCGCTCCAGTAGGTGTTCGAGGTCGTCGAGCAATTCGTCGCTGCGTAGCAGCTCGTAGTGGCCGCCGGCCAACAAGCGATCAATGCCGTGATTGCCGACCTGGGCTTCGAACACCCGGCGTTCGTCCTCGCGTCCGGCTACCCACCAGCGATGGGCCGAGACCTGAATTTTCGGTAGTTGTCGCTGCGACAGCGCAAGCTGTTTGAGCGACGAACCGGTAGCGAAGATCTGCGTCAGTTCACTGGCACCCAACGCCGCGTGGCCATTGGCGCCGTGCATGGCTGCTTCGATCACTGCGGTGGCGCCTTCGCGTTCGTTCAGGCCTGTGGTTTTCGAGGCAATCAAGGCCTGTGCTTCTACAGACGGTTGACCGAGGACAAACTTAAGGAAGTCCGCCAGGTCTTCGCGCCAGTCCCCCGCTTCCGCCGTCCCCGCCACATAAGTGTCGACCAGCCCGGCGAACGCCACCGTCTGCCCCTGGCGTTCCAGTTCATGGGCGACCAGTTGCGTCAATGCGCCACCCAGCGACCACCCGAGCAAGTAGTACGGCCCTTGCGGCTGTTGTGTGCGGATTCGCTGGGCATAGGCCTGGGCCATGGCCAGCAGCGACTCGTCCTGCCACTGCGGGTCGAGCAGCATGCGGCATTGCAGGCCGTACACCGTGCGCCGGCCTTCGAGTCGACGGGCCAGCGGCTCGTAGTCGAACACCGTGCCGAAACCGGCGTGCAGGCAGAACAGCGCCGGCACGTTGCTGACCCGGCCATTCAGCGCCAGTAGCGGGTCCGGCGCTTGTGCAGGTTCCGCCACCTGATAGCCGCTGAGTTCGGCGATGCAGGGTTTCTGCATCAGGTCGCGCAGTTTCAATTCGAAGCCCAGTTGCGGCTGGCTGCGCACCCGCGAGATGACCTTGAGCACCTGCAATGAGTCGCCGCCGAGTTCAAAGAAGTTGTCGTCGATGCCCACTTGCGGCACGCCCAGCACCTCTTGCCAGATCGTCGCCAGTGCGCTTTCCAGGGCGTTGCGCGGCGCGCGGTAGCCGCCCAGCGCCCACTCCGGCACAGGCAGTGCGCGACGGTCGAGCTTGCCGTTGGCCGACAGCGGGAAGCGCTCCAGCACCAGGATCCGTGCCGGCACCATGTAGTCAGGCATCTGCGCTTGCAGATCGGCCTTCAAGCGTCGATCCAGTCCGGTGGCAGCAGCGGCCACCACATAACCGACCAACTGTTTGCCGGTCGGCGTGTCGTGCACCACCACGGCGGCATCCTGCACAGCGGCGCAGTCACGCAGACGGGCTTCGATCTCGCCCAGCTCGATACGGAAACCACGGATCTTCACTTGCTGGTCGAGCCGGCCGAGGTAGTCGATCAAGCCGCATTCGCGCTGGCGCACCAGGTCGCCGGTGCGGTACATGCGGCCACCGGCCTCGAACGGATCGGGAATGAAACGCTCGGCGCTCATGCCCGGCCGCTGGTGATAACCCCGCGCCAGGCATTCGCCGCCCAGGTACAACTCGCCGCTGACACCCACCGGCAACGGATTGAGGTCGGCGTCGAGGATGTACAGGCCACGGCCCGCCACGCCACGGCCAATCGGCGCATAGGCCGCCTCGCAGGTTTCGCTGGCTTCGGCACGCCACAGCAGTGGTGTAACCACGGTTTCGGTCGGGCCGTAGCCGTTGACCAGGCGCTGCGGGCGCAAGGTGCGCTTGACCTGTTCGAAGCTGGCATCCGGCACCGCATCGCCGCCAAAGCAGTACACCTCGACCGCCGGCGGATTGCCCAGGCGCTCGGCTACTTCGGCCATCTGTTGCAGGTACGCCGGCGGGAAGCAGGCGACGCTGACGCTGTGGCGATGCAGCACCTCCAGGGTATGTTCCGGGGTCCACAGGCTGTCTTCGCGGATCACCAGGCTTCCGCCGGCCAACAGCACACTCAGCCAGCGCTCCTGGGCACCGTCGAAGGCGAACGACATGAAGTGCAGTTCACGGCTGCGTGGCGCCAGTTCGTAGAGGTCGATGATGCCGCGGCAATGCCGGGCAATCGGCCCACGTTCCACCGCGACGCCCTTGGGTTGGCCGGTGGAGCCGGAGGTGTAGATCAGGTACGCCAGGTGTCCTGGCAGTGGTTCGAGAACCGGGCACTGGGTGCTGCCCACAACGCTCAGTTGATCGAGCAACAGGCGTGGCGGGCTGTCAGCCAAGGCCAGGCGATCACCCAGGTCGCTGTCGCACAGCAACAGGCTGGCGGCCGAATCGCTGAGCATGTACGCCAGGCGTTCAACCGGATAAGACAGGTCCAGCGGCAGATACGCCGCACCGGCCTTGAGCACGGCCAGGAACGCGACGATGGTGCGTTCCGAGCGGGGCAAGGCCACCGCGACCATGCTTTCCGCACCGATGCCGCGGGCGATCAACTGATGAGCCAGCGCATTGGCCTGGGCTTCAAGATCGGCGTAGCTGACTTCGCGATCCTCGCAGAACAAGGCCACTTTCTGCGGCTGGTTGCGCACATGCTGATTGAAGCTGTGCAGCAGATCGGCGTTGTCGCTGGAGGCTTGCGGCAAACTCAGGCGCGCTTGCGGCAGGCCGATGTTGCCCAGCAGGCAGTCCGCATCCTCTGGCAGAGCGCGCAGCAAACCTTCCATCTGCGCACGAATCCGCTCCACTTCCTGCTCACTGAAGCGATCACGCAGGTACAGGTATTCGACTTCCAGACCTTCATCGTTGGCACTGACCATCAGGTCCATCGGGAAGTTGGTGACGCCGCCGCTGCCGACTTCGGCAAAGCGCAGCTCGCCTTCCTCGCCACCACGCAAGGCACGGTCCACCGGATGGTTTTCGAACACGATGATGCTGTCGAACAGACCCTGGCCACCCTGCCCGGCCCAGCGCTGGACGTCGGACAAGGGCGTGTGTTCGTAGTCGCGCACGGCCAGGTTGTAATCCTGCAGGTCACGCAGCCACTCTCCCAGCGGCTGTTGCGGGTCGAGGGTCTGGATCACCGGTAAGGTGTTGATGAACAGGCCGAGCATGTCCTGCGCACCGGCCAGCCCCGTCGGCCGCCCCGCCACCGTGGCGCCGAACGCCACGCTGCGTTGGCCGCTGTGGCGTTGCAGCAACAACAGCCAGGCGCCTTGCACCAAAGTGTTGAGGGTGACGCGCTGACGCTTGGCGAAGCTGTGCAGCTTGCGTGTCGCCTGGGCGTCGAGGTCGCTGTACATCACGCCGTGGCCGGAGCCTGTGGCACCCGATGCCGTGGCCAGGATGGTCGGAGCCTCGAGCGACGCCAGGCGCTCACGCCAGAAGCTTTCTGCCTGTGCCTCGTCCTGGCGTTGCAGCCAGGCGATGTAGTCGGCGTAACGTCCGGTCAGCGCCGGCAGGCTGTCGTGGTGGTACAGGCGCAGCATTTCGCCCAGCAGGCGCGAAGCGCTCCAGCCGTCCAGCAGCAGGTGATGGTAGATCCAGATCATCTGGTAGCGATCTTCACCCAGGCGCACCAGTACAAAGCGCATCAGCGGCGGGCAGCTCAGGTCGAAACCCTTGGCCTGTTCGGCGGCCGCCAGTTCACTCAGCGCCTGCTCGGTGTCGCTGCGCTCACGCCAGTCGAGTTCTTCGATGGGCAACTCGACGCTGGCAAACACCGCCTGCAGCGGATCGGCCAGGCCATCGCGCCAGCGGAACGCGGCGCGCAGCACTTCATGGCGCTCGATCAAGGCTTGCCAGGCTGCGCGGAATCGCGGCACCTGCAAGCCGTCAACCGCCACGCTCAACTGGTTGACGTAGGGGTTGAGCTGCGGCGATTCGAGGCAGTGGAACAGCATGCCCTGCTGCATCGGCGACAGCGGATACAGGTCTTGCAAGCCTTCGCGGGCGGCGAGATCGATGTGCGGCACCAAGGCAAACGCCTCGACTGTCGGCGCTTCGACCAACGCCGTTTCACGACGGATCGCCACCGCGGCCAGTGCACGAATGGTCTGCTGCTCGAACAACTGCTTGGGACTGAACACCAGTCCACGCTGCCCGGCACGGCTCACCGCCTGCAGCGAGATGATCGAGTCACCGCCCAGTTCAAAGAAGTTTTCGGTGACGCCCACCGAGTCCAGGCCCAGCAGTTCCTGCCAGATTTCCACCAGCAGTGCTTCCGCCGGCGACGCGGCGGCCACCTGGTCGAGGCTCTGACGTGATGCCTCCGGTGCCGGCAAGCCCTGACGATCGAGCTTGCCGTTCGGCGTCAGCGGCAATGCCGCCAGGCACATCAAGTGCGCCGGCAACATGTGCGCCGGCAGACGGCTGCGCAGGTGTGCGGTCAGTGCTTCATGCAGGTCCTGCTCGTTGGCCAGCGGATCGCGCGGCACCACGTAGCCGACCAGTTGACGGCTCACCGGACCTTCGCGGTCGATGACGAAGGCTTCACGCACGCCTTCGTGCTCCATCAGGCAGGCTTCGATTTCGCCCAGCTCGATGCGGAAGCCGCGAATCTTCACTTGCTGGTCGATACGGCCGAGGTATTCGACCACGCCATCGGCACGGAACCGCGCCAGGTCGCCACTGCGGTACAGGCGCGCCCCTGGCACGAACGGGTCCGGTACGAAACGCTCGGCGGTGAGGTCAGGACGTTGGTGATAACCCCGGGCAACGCCCTCGCCGCCCAGGTACAACTCGCCCGCCACGCCGACCGGCAACGGCTGCAAGCCGCCGTCGAGAATGTAGGCGCTGCGGTTGCCGACCGGCCGGCCGATCGGCATGAACGCCGAGTCGAATTCGGTATCCGGATAGGCCAGCCAGATCAGCGGCGTAATCACCGTTTCGGTCGGGCCATAGCCATTGATCAGACGCTTGGGTTGCAGCACTTGCTGCACCTCGTCGAAGGCATGCTTGGCCATGCCTTCACCGCAAGGGGTGTAGGAACGGATCGGCAGATCGCGCCCGGCTTCGCCCATGTAGTCGGCGATCTGTGCCAGGTAACTCGGGGTGAAGCAGGCGATGGTGATGCCGTGTTTTTCGATCTCGGCGCAGGTGCGCTCCACGCTCCACAACTCGTCGTCGCGGGGCATCACCGCCGAACCGAACACCAGCGGCGTCAGCCAGCGCTCGTGGGCGCCGTCGAAACTGATCGAGGCGAATTGCAGTTCGCGGTCGTCCGGGGTCATGCCGTACAACTCGCCGATCGACAGGCAATGCATGGCCAAAGGACCGTGGGCCACGCTGACGCCTTTCGGCCGGCCGGTGGAGCCCGAGGTGTAGATCAGGTAGGCGAGGTTTTCGCCGCAGGTCAGGTTGACCGGGTTGCTGTCCGCCATGAATTCCAGCGGCTCGCGGTCGATTTCCAGCACCGCCAGGCCTTCGGGCAATGGCAGTTTTTCCCGCAGCCAGGATTGGCTGATCAGCAGGGAAATGCCGCTGTCGTCCATCAGGTAGCGCAGGCGCTCCGCGGGGTAGGCCGGGTCCAGCGGCACATAGGCGCCGCCGGCCTTGAGGATCGCCAGCAGGCCGATGATCATCTCCGGCGAGCGTTGCATGGCCAGGCCGACCCGCACTTCCGGGCCGATGCCGCGCCCGCGCAAGTGGTGGGCCAGGCGGTTGGCGCGGCGGTTGAGCTGGTCGAAGCTCAGCTCCAGTTCGTTGAAGATCAACGCCGTGGCGTCAGGCCGGAGAACGGCCTGGGCCTCGATCAGTTGATGCACGCACAGTGGGTTTTCCTGCATGGTGAACGGCGGGTTCCATTCCAGCAATTGCTGGGTGCGCTCCGGCGCGGTCAGCAGGTCCAGCTCACTCAAAGCGGCCTGAGGCGCAGCGACCATCGCCGCCAGCAGTGCGGCCAGATGTTCACTCATGCGCGCAATGGCAGTGCTGCTGAAATGGCTGCACTGGTAGCTCCAGTTTAGGCTGAGTTGGTTTTCGGCGGTGGCCGCCAGGGTCAGCGGGAAGTTGGTGCGCTCATGGTTCTGCGGAATCGAGAAGCTCAACCCGGCCGGTGCGCCCTGTTGCAAGGCTTCGGCCACCGGGAAGTTTTCGAACACCAGCAGGCTGTCGAACAGCGGCTCTCCGGCGCGCCCGGCCCAGCGCTGAATGTCACCCAGGGCGGTGAATTCGTGCTCGCGCAGCTCGAGGTTTTGCGCCTGCAAGCGCGTCAGCCATTGCCCGACGCTTTCGAGAGCATCCGGGCTGCTGATCACCGGCAAAGTGTTGATGAACAGGCCGAGCTGGCTTTCGGCCCCAGGCAAATCCACCGGGCGACCGGCCACGGTGGCGCCGAATGCCACGCTGCGTTGGCCGCTGTAGCGTTGCAACAGCAGTGCCCAGGCGCCTTGCACCAGGGTGTTGAGGGTCACTTTTTGCTGGCGGGCGAAGTCGCTGAAGCGCTTGCTGGTGGCGACGTCGAAGGTCTGGTGGTGGTCGGCAAAGCCTGCGTCCGCCTTGCTGGCGACATTGGCGAGGCTCTGGGCCAACAACGTCGGGTTGTCGAGGGATGCCAGTTGCTCGCGCCAGAACAGTTCGTCAGCTTGCGCATCCTGACGTTGCAGCCAACCGATGTAGTCGGCGAAACGCCCGGTCGGCGCCTGAACCTCCTGCCTCGCATAACGCTGCAGGACTTCGCTCAGCAGCAGCGAGTTACTCCAGCCGTCGAGCAACAGGTGATGGTGGGTGTAGATCAGTTGCTGACGCGCGTCGTCCAGGCGCACCAGGGTCAGGCGCATCAGTGGCGCCCGGGTCGAATCCAGTTGCAGGCGTTCGCTGGCGATCAGTTGCGCCAGCGCCTCGGCCTGATCATCGCGGCCGCGCCAGTCGAGGCAGGTCATCGGCAATTGCAGATGACGATGCACCAGTTGCACCGGTGCCTCGAAACCTTCAGGGAAGTGGAAGCTGCTGCGCAGGATCGCGTGGCTGTCGAGCACGGCTTGCCAGGCGCGGCCCAGGCGTTCGGCATCGAGACCGCGAGCCTCGACGCTGAGCTGGTTCACGTAGGCGCCGGAATCCGACTCGTACAGGCTGTGGAACAACAAGCCGGCCTGCATCGGCGACAGCGGATACACATCTTCGATCTGCGCCGGCGGCACTGGCAGGCCATCGAGTTGCGCCTGGGTCAGTCGCGCCAGCGGGAAGTCCGCCGGGGTCACGCCGCCCGCGCCCTCGCTCAGGCAATGCTCGATCAGCGCCAGGAGTTCAGCGCGAAAACCAGCAGCCAGGGCTTCGATCTCGCCCAGGTCGAAGCATTCGCGGCTGAAGGTCCAGTCGAGTTTCAGTTCTCCGCCATAAACTTGTCCGTCCACTGACAACCAGTTCGCCAAGGGTGCGTCCGCCGATTGCGCAGCTCCGCTGGACTCACTTGAAGGCGTGAACAGCGCGTCCTCGGCAAAGCTCTGGTCGAACTGGCCGAGGTAGTTGAAGGTCACCCGTGCTTGCGGCAATGCAGCCAAAGCCGCTTGGGTCGTGGCATCGCCCATGTAGCGCAAAAGCCCATAGCCCAGGCCTTTGCCGGGGATGTCCCGCAGTTGCTGCTTGATCGCCTTGATCGAGCCGCCGAGGTCGGCCGTCGGCGTCAGGCGCACCGGGAACAGGCTGGAGAACCAGCCGACGGTGCGGGTCAGGTCGATGTCGTCGAACAGCTCTTCGCGGCCATGGCCTTCGAGCTGGATCAGCGCCGATTCCTGGCCGGTCCAGCGGCTGAGGGTGCGAGTCAGCGCGGTGAGCAGCAGGTCGTTGACCTGGGTGCGGTAGATCGCCGGAGCCTGTTGCAACAGCTGACGGGTTTGTTCGCGGTCCAGACCGATGCTCACGCCCTGGCGCAGATGCCCGGCCTGGCTTGCTTGCGCGTTGGCCGCTGGCAGCGAATCGCTGGCGCCAGTCAGTTGAGCCTGCCACCAGTTCAGTTCGTCGGTGGCGGTTTCGCAGCGTGCGTAGGTGTCGAGTTTTTCCGCCCAAGCCTGGAAAGCGCTGGTCTTCGGCGGCAGTTCTTCGCCTTGATACGCGGCCTGCAAATCTTCCAGCAACACCCGCCACGAAACACCGTCCACCGCCAAGTGGTGGATCACCAACAACAAGCGTTGCGAGCCGTCAGCCTGGGCGATCAGCGCCACGCGCAGCAGCGGCCCATCCTGCAGACTGAGGCTGCGCTGGGCTTCGTCGCACACCGATTCGAGCGACGCATCGCTGGCGACGCGGGCAGTCCAGAGCATGTCGATGACATCGGCACTGTCGGCACCGACATAGCGCGCCGACCATTGGCCGTCGACCTGACTGAAACGCAAGCGCAGGGCATCGTGCTGCTTGAGCAGCCGTTGCAGGGCACCTTGCAGGCGCGGCAGCTCAAGGGTTTCGCGCGGCGTCAGCAACACCGCCTGGTTCCAGTGGGCACGCTGCGGGATCGGTTCTTCGAAGAACCAGCGCTGGATCGGTGTGAGGGTTTGCACGCCGTCTACCGGACCTTGTTGCGCCACCGGGGCGGCCTGCTCTTTCACCACTGCGGCCAGCGCTTGCAGGGTCTGCTGCTGGAACAGGTCGCGCGGTTGCAGGCTCAGGCCGGCCCGGCGGGCGCGGCTGACCACCTGGATCGAAATGATCGAGTCACCACCCAGTTCGAAGAAGTTATCCTGGCGCCCGACCGGCTCCACGCCCAGCACGTCCTGCCAGATCTGCGCCAGC
The DNA here is from genome assembly GCF_035064975.1 of Pseudomonas sp. YuFO20. Lineage (NCBI taxonomy): Bacteria > Pseudomonadati > Pseudomonadota > Gammaproteobacteria > Pseudomonadales > Pseudomonadaceae > Pseudomonas > Pseudomonas sp. YuFO20. Next base: position 18,520 of record NZ_JAXDEO010000062.1, on the reverse strand, counting down.
ACGCGCTCGTGTTCAGTGCGTGGCGCTTCGAATGCACGCTGGCTGACCTGCGCGGTCGGTGCCGGCAGGCGCTTGCGCTCGAGTTTGCCGTTGGGGCTCAGTGGCATCTGTTCGATCAGCACGGTCTGCGCCGGCACCATGTAGTCCGGCAGGCTGCCGAGCAGATGGCTTTTCAGGGTTTCGCGCCAGGCGCCTTGTTGCGCCGCATCGGCGTCTAGCAACGCACGATCCTGCGGCACGATGTAGGCCACCAGTTGCTTGCCGCTCGGGCCGTCCAGGGCCAGCACCACGGCTTCCTGCACGTCGGCGTGTTCTTGCAGGCGCGCTTCGATCTCCCCCAGTTCGATGCGCAGGCCGCGAATCTTCACCTGGTGGTCGATCCGCCCGCAGTAGTCGATGGCGCCATCGGCGCGGTAGCGCGCCAGGTCACCGGTGCGGTACAGGCGCTCGCCGCTGCCGAACGGGTCGACCACGAAACGCTCGGCGGTCAGCGCACCACGGCGGTGATAACCCCGCGCCAGGCCGACGCCACCGAGGTACAACTCACCCACCGCGCCCAGCGGCAAGGGTTGTAGTTCACTGTCGAGGATAAAGGTGCGCAGGTTGGCGATCGGTCGGCCGATCGGCACGCTGTCGCGGCCCTCTTCTACACAGGTCCAGTGGGTCACGTCGATGGCCGCTTCGGTCGGGCCATACAGGTTGTACAGGTTGGCCTGCGGCAGGCTGCGCAGGGTCTGGCGTTGCAGCTCCATCGGCAGCGCTTCGCCGCTGCAGATGATGCGGGTCAGGGAGGTGCAGGCCAAGGCTTCGTCGGCAGCAATGAACGCCGAGAGCATCGACGGCACGAAGTGCAGCGTGGTGATCGCCTGCTCGACGATCAGCGCGGCGAGGCGTTGCGGATCGCGATGCTCACCCGGGGCGGCGATCACCAGGGTGGCGCCTTTCATCAGCGGCCAGAAAAACTCCCACACCGACACGTCGAAACTGAACGGGGTTTTCTGCAGCACGCGGTCCGTGGGCCGCAAGTCATAGGCGGCCTGCATCCACTCGATGCGGTTGTGCAGCGCCACGTGGCGGTTGCCGGCGCCCTTGGGTTTGCCGGTGGAACCGGAGGTGTAGATCATGTAGGCGAGGTTTTCCGCCACCGCCAGGTTCGGCAGATCGCTGCCTGGCAAGTCGCTCAACCAGTCGGCATCGGCGTGCAGGCACAGGGTGCGCACGGTGTCCGGCGTCGGCAGTTGCGTCAGCAGGTGTTCCTGGGTCAGCAGCAGTGTTATGCCGCTGTCTTCGATCATGTAGTTCAAGCGATCGAGCGGGTATTCCGGATCCAGTGGCACGTAGGCACCGCCGGCCTTGAGGATCGCCAGCAGCCCGACGACCATTTCCAGCGAACGGTCGCAGGCGATGCCGACGATCACTTCCGGGCCGACACCCTGGGTGCGCAAGTGGTGGGCCAGGCGGTTGGCGCGCAGGTTCAACTCGGCATAGCTCAGGGACTGGCCCTGGAACACCAGCGCCGTCGCCTGAGGATTTTCCAGCACCCGTGCTTCGAAATGCCGTTGTACACAGACTTCGCCCGGATAGACCTGAGCGGTGTCGTTGAGGTCGTCGAGCATGCGCAGGCGCTCGTCGGCCTCCAGCAACGGCAATTCGGCCAACGGGGTTTGCGGGTTTGCCAGCACCCCGGCCAGCAAGTTGCGCCAATGCCGGGCCAGGTGCTCGATGCGCTCGGCATCGAACAGGTCGGTGGCGTAGGTCAGGCTGGCGAACAATTGGTCGCCCTGTTCCTGGGTGTCCAGTTGCAGATCGAATTGCGTGGTGTGCGCCGTGGCGTTCAACGCCTCCACACGCAGGCCGGCCAGCAAGCCGCTGACGGCGGCGGGCTTGGCCTGCTGGTGGTTGAACATCACCTGGAACAGCGGGCTGTGGCTGAGGCTGCGTTCGCCTTGCAGCGCCTGCACCAGGCGCTCGAATGGTAGGTCCTGATAATCCTGGGCATCCAGGGCAAAGGCGCGGGTCTGGTCGAGCAACTGAGTGAACGGCAGGCGCCCGTCGAGTTCGGCGCGCATCACCTGGGTGTTGACGAAGAAGCCGATCAGGCCACGGGTCTCGGCGCGATTACGGTTGCCGATCGGCACGCCGATGCGCAGGTCGGCCTGACCGCTGTAGCGATAGAGCAAGGCCTGGAAACTGGCCAGCAGCAGCATGAACGGCGTGACGCCGCGCTGTTTGGCCAGGGCCATCAGGCCGGATGAGAGCGTGGCGTCCAGGGCGAAATCCAGACGCGCACCGCGCTGGCTCGGTTGTGCAGGACGCGGGCGATCGGTCGGCAATTCCAGCAGCGGCTGTTCGCTGCCGAGCTTGCCACGCCACCAATCGAGTTGGCGTTCAAGCTCGCCGGCTTCCATCCAGCGTCGCTGCCACGCAGCGTAGTCCGAATACTCGATTGGCAACGCTTGCAGCTGTGCGCTGCGGCCCTGGCAATGGGCGGCATACAGCTGGGAAAACTCCTCCACCAACACGCCCATCGACCAGCCGTCGGTGACGATGTGGTGCAGGGTCAGCACCAGCACATGGTCATTAAAATCCAGCTGCAACAGGCTGACGCGCAACAGCGGGCCGTGTTGCAGATCGAACGGTCGGGCGATTTCCTGCTCGACTTTTTGCATCGCCAATTCGAGGCGCTGCGCCTCAGGCCCGCCGCTCAGATCGTGCTGCTCGATGGGGAGCGTGGTGAACGTGGCCAAGGTCTGCAGCACCTGGCCGTCATCCTCGACGAATCGGCTGCGCAGGCTCTGATGCCGCTCCAGCAAAACATCAAAACTCTGCTGCAACGCCGCGACATTCAGCGGGCCTTGGAGACGCAGGGCCGCGGGAATGTTGTAGGCACTGCTCTGCGGGTCGAGCTGCCAGAGGAACCACTGGCGCTGCTGCGCATAGGACAGCTCGAACGACGATTGCAGCGCGGCGGCAGGCGGGATCGGCAGTTGGCCGAAGCTCACGCCCTGCTCCTGCATTTTGCTCAGAAACTCGCGGCGCTTGTCGGCAGGCAGGCCAGCGAAGCGGGTGGCGATACGCGAGGCGGTGCTGTGTTCCATCAGTTGATCTCCATCTCGTCCAGCAGCGACTCAAGCGCATCCAGACGGGCATCGTTGTCAGTCGGGGCTTGTTGCCCGGCGGTGGCGGCATAAGCCTGAAGGTCGTTGCTTTCGAACAGCGCGCGCAGTGGCAGCTCGATGCCCAGTTCCAGTTCCACACGGGCACTGGCCTGGGCGGCGAGCAACGAATGCCCGCCCAATTCAAAGAAGTTGTCGCGCCGGCCGATCTGCGCCACGCCCAGCACCTCGGCCCAGATCGCTGCCAGTTGCTGTTCGAGCTCGCCCTCGGGGGCCTCGAACGGTCGTTGCCAGTCCTCGGCATCCGGTAGCGGCAAGGCCCTGCGGTCGAGCTTGCCGTTGCTGGTCAGCGGCAAGGCATCGAGCAATAGCCAGTGGCTGGGCACCATGTAGTCCGGCAGGTCGACCTTGAGCGCGGCGCGCAGGTTGTCGCGCCAGTTGATCGGATCGTGCGGGGTTTGCTCGGCGACGACGTAGGCGCACAGCTGTGGCCCGCTGTCGCCGGCATGCACGCTCAGCACCGCCTGGCGCACGCCCGGTTGCGCCAGCAGCGCGGCTTCGATCTCGCCCAGTTCGATGCGGAACCCGCGGATCTTTACTTGCTGGTCGATGCGACCGAGGTAATCGATGCTGCCGTCGGCACGCTGGCGCGCCAGGTCGCCGCTGCGATACAGGCGTTGCGCGGCGTCGAACGGGCTCGGCACAAAGCGCTCGGCGGTCAGGCCGAAACGCCCGTGATAACCCCGCGCCAGGCCGGCTCCGGCGATGTACAGCTCGCCCGCCACGCCCACTGGTACCGGTTGCAACTGGCTGTCGAGCAGGTACCAGCGCAGGTCACGGATCGGCAGGCCGATCGGGCTCTGGGCCTTGCCGTCGAGGTCGGCCAGGCGGATCGCGCGGTAGGTCACGTGCACCGTGGTTTCGGTGATGCCGTACATGTTGACCAGGGTCGGTTGCTGGTCGCCAAAGCGTTCGAACCAGGGACGCAGGCTGGCCACTTCCAGGGCTTCGCCACCGAAAATCACCTGGCGCAACGCCAGTTGGCGCGGGCTGGCGCAGGCGATCGGCAGCAACTGGCGGAAGGCCGTCGGGGTCTGGTTCAACACCGTCACCCCTTCATCGCAAAGCAGGCGGTGGAACTCCTGGGGCTCGCGGCTGATGTAATACGGCACGATCACCAGGCGCCCGCCGGTGCACAGCGAGCCAAACAGCTCCCACACCGAGAAATCGAAGGCATAGGAGTGGAACAGGGTCCAGACATCGTCTGCGCCGAAGTTGAACTCGGCCGCGGTGGCCGTGAGCAGGCGCCCGACGTTGCCATGGCTGAGCAAGGCGCCCTTGGGCCGGCCAGTGGAGCCGGAGGTGTAGATCACGTAGGCGAGATTGTCCGGGGTCGTCGCCAATGGCGCCAGGTTGTCGTCGCTGTAGGCGTCCAGTTGCAACGCCGCCAGGTCCAGGACCTGCACGCCGTCGCGGGCCGGCAAGCCATCGATCAGGTGAGCCTGGGTCAACAGCAACGCGATCCCACTGTCATCGATCATGTAGCTCAGGCGCTCGGCCGGGTATTGCGGATCGAGCGGCACGTAGGCGCCACCGGCCTTGAGAATCGCCAGCAAGCCGACCACCAGCGGCACCGCCCGCTCGGTGGCGATACCCACCCGCACTTCGGGGCCGACACCCTGCTCACGCAGGTGGCGCGCCAGGCGGTTGGCCTGGGCGTTGAGCGCCGCGTAGCTCAGCTGCTCGCCTTCACAGGACAGTGCGATGGCGTCCGGGCGTTGCGCGGCCTGGGCTTCGAACAGCTGATGCAGAGTTGGCGATGGCGCTTGCGCCTCGAACGCCGGGTTCCAGTGCTGGATCAACGCCTGCTGTTGCGGCGCTTGCAGCAACGGCAATTCAGCGACACGCTGCTGCGGATCGGCAACCACCGCGCGCAACAGGTTCAGCCACTGCTCGGCGAAGCGCTGCATCGAGGCCTCGTCGTACAGGTCAGTGGCGTAGCTGAGGTTGGCGGCCAGCGTGTCGCCCTGCTCCTGGGTATCGAGCACCAGATCGAACTGCGCGGTGTGTTGCTGCCAGTGCAAACGCTCCACCTGCAGGCCGGCGACCTTGCGCTCGACACTCGCGCCCATTTGCTGCTGGTGGTTGTAGAGCACCTGGAACAAGGGGCTGTGATTGAGGCTGCGATCCGGTTGCAGGGCATCCACCAGTTGCTCGAACGGCAGGTCCTGATGCGCCTGGGCGTTGAGCGCGACCTGCCTGACCTGTTGCAGCAAGGTGCTGAACGGTTGCTGCCCGTCGATCTCGGCACGCAGCACCTGGGTATTGATGAAGAAGCCGATCAGGCCTTCGGTTTCCAGGCGCGAACGACCGGCACTCGGCACGCCGACGCTGATGCTCGACTGCCCGCTCTGGCGGTGCAGCAAGGTCTGGAAACTGGCCAGCAACAGCATGAACAGCGTCACTTGCTGGTGCTGTGCGCGCTCGCGCAAACCGGCCAGCAGTGGGCGATCGACGTTCAGCGTCAGACTGGCGCCGCGTTCGCTGCGGCGAGCCGGACGGGTCAGTTCACTCGGCAATTCCAGCGGCGCCTGGCTGCCCGCCAGTTGTTCGCGCCACCACGCCAGTTGCCGCGCGCCCTCGCCGGCTTCCAGCCAGTCGCGCTGCCAACGAGCGTAGTCGCTGTAGTTCACCGGCAGACTCGAGAGGTTGGCTGCACTGCCTTCGACAGCCGCCTGATACAACGCGCTGAATTCATCGACCATGACCTGCATCGACCAGCCATCGGCGGCGATGTGGTGCACGGTGAGCACCAGCACATGCTCCTCGGCGCTGACTTGCAGCAGCAATGCGCGCCACAGCGGACCGTTGCGCAGGTCGAACGGCCGGGCGATTTCTTCGGCAACGGCGGCCTCGACCGACGACTCGTCGAGCTGCCGTTCGCTGAAGTGCAACGCCAGTTCCGTGCGCAGCAATGGACGCGCCTGCTGACCGTCCTGTTCGAAGGTGGTGCGCAGGGTCTGGTGCCGGGCCTGCAATTGCAGGAAGGCTTCGCGCAGGGCCTGGCGGTTCAGTGGTCCCTTGAGGCGCAAGGCCGCCGGAATGTTGTAGGCGCTGCTCTGTGGGTCCAGTTGCCAGAGAATCCACTGGCGCTGTTGGGCGTAGGACAGAATCGGCGCCTGATCATCGGCTGCACGTTGCAAGGTCGGCTGAGCGCTGGTTTCGGCAAGCATTGCACGCTCGGCAAATTCCGCCAGATTCGTGGCGGAGAACAGGCTGCTCACCGACAGTTCGATGTTCAGTTGCTGGCGAACCCGCGAGATCACTTGCAGCACCAGCAACGAATGGCCGCCCAACTCGAAGAAGTTGTCGTCGCGACTTACCTGCTCGACCTGCAACACGTCCTGCCAGACCTGCGCCAGTTGCGTTTCCAGGCCTTCGGCCGGGGCCATGAAGGCACGTTGTGCAGCGCCGGCCTCAGCACGCGGCAAGGCCTTGCGGTCGAGTTTGCCGTTATTGTTGAGCGGCAATTTCGCCAGCAGGATCAGATGGCTCGGCACCATGTATTCCGGCAGCGACTGGCGCATGACGGCCTTGAGCCCTTCCAGATAGTCGGCCTCGGAAACCACCGCGCCGCTGGCGACGATGTACGCCACCAGTTGCGTGCCATCCTGGGCGATGACCGCCGCTTCGCGTACCTCGTCCCGGGCTTGCAGACAGGCTTCGATCTCGCCCATCTCGATGCGGAAACCGCGAATTTTCACCTGATGGTCGATGCGCCCGACGTATTCCAGATCACCGCTGGCGTTGTAGCGCGCCAGGTCGCCGCTTCGGTACAGGCGCGCGCCCGGTTCGCGGGCGAAGGGGTCCGGGAGGAAACGTTCGGCAGTCAGCGCCGGACGGTCGAAATAACTTAGCGCCAGGCAGGCCGGCGCGCCGATGCACAATTCGCCGACGCCATCGGCGGGCAGCAACTGACCAGCCGCATCCAGCACATAGAGCGCACGACCGGCGATGGCACGACCGATCGGGATGCCGAACGCATCGCTGGCATCCTCCAGGCGGCACTCATGCACGCTGGACACCACCGTCGCTTCGGTCGGCCCGTAGGTGTTGAGCAGGCGCACGTGACCCAGACCAGCCTGATGCCACAGGCGCAGTCCTTCTACCGACATGGCCTCGCCGCCGACGTGCACCTGACGCAGAGCGCCAAAGTTACGCACCGCACCGCTGGCACATTCACCGGCCAGCAGGAACCAGTAGGCGGCGGGCAAGTCGGCCACGGTCACACCTTGCTCGACGATCTGTGCAGCCAGTCGACCGGCGTCCCACAGGTCATCGCCACGCATGATCAGTGCCGCGCCGACGCACAGGGTCGGGAAGCATTGCTCGACGAAGCCGTCGAAGCTGAAGGTGGCGAATTGCAGTACGCGATCTTCTTTCGTCAACCTCGAATAATCGGCGGCGGTCTGGCAGAACTCGCGTAAAGCGTCGTGGGCGATGGCCACGCCTTTGGGTTGGCCGGTGGAGCCGGAGGTGTAGATGATGTAGGCCAGGTCTGCGGCGACGGCGTGGTTCTGCGGATTGCCTTGTGGATAACCGGCGCTGTCGTCGAGGCGCAGGCGTGCCAGCCCCGTCGGCAGCGGCAGGTCTTCCAGCAGGCCAGGCTCGCACAGCAGCACGTCAAGACGGCTGTCGTCGACCATGTAGGCCAGGCGTTCAGCCGGGTATTTCGGGTCCAGTGGCACATAGGCCGCGCCGCTTTTCAGCACCGCCAGCAGGCTGACGATCAACTGCGGGCCGCGACGCAGCGCCAGGCCGACACGCTTGCCGGGGCCGGCTCCGTTTTCGATCAGGCGATGGGCCAGGCGGTTGGCCTGGGCATTGAGTTCGCCGTAGCTCAGGCTCCGGCCGTCGACCTGCAATGCCAGCGCATCCGGAGTCGAGGCGGCTTGATCGGCGATGCGTTCATGGACCAGAAGCACTGTGGATAACTCAACCGAGGCCGGTTGGCTGATGGCGAGTACCGCGTTCTTGCCTTCGGCATCGAGCAGTTCCAGCGCACCCAGCGCCGCGTCTGGTGAAGCCACCAATTGCGTCAGCAGATGCTGCAAATTGGCCGACAGTTGAGCGACTTGAGCGGCACTGAAGCGCGCAGCGTCGTAGCTGAAATCCAGGCTCAGGGCTTCGCCCAACTCGACGCCAAGCGTCAGTGGATAATGGGTGCGCTCGTGGTTATGCAAATTGCCGAACGACAACCCCGCCGGTGCGCCCTGCTTCAGCGCCTGGGCAACGGGGAAGTTTTCGAACACCAGCAAACTGTCGAACAATGCCGAGCCCTGCTGCCCCGCCCAACCCTGAATGTCATACAGCGGCACATGCTCGAACTCGCGCATGGCCAGGTTCAGGCCTTGCAACTCGCCGAGCCACTGGCTGACGGTCTGGTCCGGCTTCATCGCGCACACCAGCGGCAGGGTGTTGATGAACAGCCCGAGCTGCTCTTCGATCCCCGGCAGCGGCGCCGAACGCCCGGCCACGGTGGCGCCGAACACCACGCAGTCCTGGCCGGTGTAGCGCTGCAACAACAGGCTCCAGGCCGCCTGCAGCACGGTGTTGAGGGTGACTTTCTGCTGCCGCGCGAACTCGGCCAGACGCTGGGTCGCGCGTGGGTCGATGGTCACGCGACATTCCTCGCTGCCTGCGCCCCCGACGGGAGGACGCAAGGCTTCGGCCAGCAGCGTTGGCGCATCAAGCGGTGCCAGTGCGGCTTTCCAGAATTGTTCGCCAGCGACCGTCGATTGCTGCTGCAACCAGCCCAGGTAATCGCGGTACTGCCCCGTCGGTGCCGGCAGCGCATGCCCGGCGGCATAGTGCTGGATGACTTCGGCGAGCAACTGCGCGTTGCTCCAGCCGTCCATCAGGATGTGATGGCTGGTGTAGATCAGGTGCCAGGTATCAGCGCCGGTGCGCACCAGCTTCAAGCGCAACAGCGGTGCCGTGCCCAATTCGAAACCTTGCGCGCGTTCGGCATCGGCCAGGGCGTCGGTATCGGTCGCTTCCAGCACTTGCAGCGGCAACGTCACCTGACGGGTTATCGCCTGATGCGCTACGTCCAGGCCTTGCCAGTGGAAGCTGCTGCGCAGGATGTCGTGACGCTCGACCGCGGCCTGCCAGGAGCGGGTGAAGCGCTCGCAGTCCAGGCCACCGATGTCCAGGCGCAGCTGACTGATGTAGGCGCCGACTTGCGACTCGTACAGGGTGTGAAAGAGCATGCCCTGCTGCATTGGCGACAGCGGGTACAGGTCCTCGAGCGCCGCGACGTTGATCGGTAAAACATCGAGCTGCGCCTGATCGACCCGCGCCAACGGGAAGTCTGACGGAGTGGCCTGGGGTGCTGGCAGCGAGCAGCAGTGATCGATCAACGCGTTGAGCTCCAGCGCGTAGTCGTCCGCCAGACCCTGGATGGTCGCGGTGTCGAACATCTCGCGGCTGAAGCCCCAGCTCAGGGACAGCTCGCCGCCATAGACCTGACCTTCGACCACCAGCCAATTGCCCAGGGTTGCCGCCGGGTCCTGAGCCATGCCGTTGCCTTCGGTGGACGGGGTGAACAACGCCCCCTCATCGAACTGACGGTCGAACTGTCCCAGGTAGTTGAAGGTGATGCGCGGTTGCGCCAGCGCCGCCAGTTCGGCGCGAACCTCAGGTGTGCCGAGGTAGCGCATCGCGCCGTAGCCCAGGCCTTTGTCCGGGACTTTGCGCAGTTGCTCCTTGATGGATTTGATCGATGCGCCGAGCTCAAGGGCGGGTGTCAGGTTGACCGGGAACAGGCTGGTGAACCAGCCGACGCTGCGGGTCAGGTCGATGTCGTCGAACAGGTCTTCGCGACCATGGCCTTCGAGCTGGATCAGCGTGCTGCCCTGCCCGCTCCAGCGGCAAACGGTGCGGGCCAGGGCGGTCAGCAGCAGGTCGTTGACCTGGGTACGGTAGGCCGCCGGGGCCAGTTGCAGCAGCTTGCGGGTTTGCTCGGTGTCGAGCTTGAGTTCGAGTTTTTCTTCGAAACGGTTTTCCAGCGCGCCGTTCGGGCGCTCGCACGGCAGGTCTTTTGGCGCGTGTTGCAGTTCGGCCTGCCAGTGGCCGAGGCTGTGCTCGAAGGCTGGTATATGCGCCTGCAAGCGCGCGACCCAACGCTGATAGGTGCTGGTTTTGGCCGGCGCGCTGCCGCCGTTGTAGAAGTGCTGCAGATCTTCCAGCAGTACGCGCCAGGACACGCCGTCCACCGCCAGGTGGTGGATCACCAGCAGCAAACGTTCAGAGCCGTCGGCCATCGCCACCCACAGTGCGCGCAGCAACGGGCCATTGTGCAAGTCGAGACTGCGCTGGGCGTCGTCGCACAAAGCGTTGAGCTGCTCGACCGATTGCGCCTGACGCTGCCACAGCACCGACTCCGTAGTCGGCGCGTCGTAGGTTTGCTGCCAAGCATTTTCTACCTGTGCATAACGCAGGCGCAGGCTGTCGTGTTGGGTCAGCAATTGTTCCAGGGCGCGCTCCAGCGCTGCGACGTTCAACGGCTCGCGCGGCACCAGCAACAGCGACTGGTTCCAGTGCTGACGCTCGGGGATGTTTTGTTCGAAGAACCATTGTTGCACTGGCGCCAACGCTACTGCGCCAACCGCAGGGCCTTGGTCGATCTGCGATTGCTCGCCACTGCGAGCCGCCTGGGCGAGGCTGCGGATGGTCTGGTGCTGGAAGAGATCCTTGGGGCTGAGCACGATGCCGGCCTGGCGCGCGCGGCTGACCACCTGCATGGAGACGATGGAGTCGCCGCCCAGTTCGAAGAAATTGTCTTGCAGGCCGACGTTGTCGATGGCCAGCACGTCCTGCCAGATCGCGGCGAGGGATTTCTCCAGCTCGCTGCGTGGCGCGACGTGTTCGCGTTGCTGCTGGCTGCCATCCACCGCTGGCAAGGCCTTGCGGTCGAGCTTGCCGTTGGGGGTCAGCGGCAGTTGTCCGAGGAACAACAGGAACGCCGGGACCATGTAGTCCGGCAGGTGCTGGCGCAGCGCTGCTTTCAGGGATTCACGCAGGGTCGCTTGCGCGTCGGGGTCGTCCAGCAACGCCGAATCGTTCGGCACGATGTAGGCCACCAGTTGCTGACCGCTGGCGCCGTCCTGGGCCAGCACCGCCAGTTCGCGCACGCCACCCTGCTGCAACAGCCGCGCTTCGATTTCCCCCAGCTCGATACGGAAGCCACGGACCTTGACCTGATGGTCGATACGGCCGACGTATTGCAGGGTGCCGTCGGCCTGATAGCGGGTCAGGTCGCCGGTGCGATACAGGCGATCGCCAGTGCTGGAAAACGGATTGGGTACATATTTTTCAGCGGTCAGGCCCGGCCGTGCGAGGTAACCACGGGTGATGCCCGTGCCGCTCAGGTACAACTCGGCGCACACGCGTTGGGGCACCGGTTGCAGTTCGGCATCGAGCAGATAGCTGGCGGTGTGCTTGAGCGGGCGGCCGATATTGGCGTGGCCACCGGCTTCGCGGCGGGTCCAGGTGGAATAGGTGGTGTCTTCCGACGGGCCATACAGATCGTAGACATGCTCGACCGTCGGCTGCTGGTACAGAGCCTCCACCAGGCTTTGCTTGAGCGGCTCACCGGCCAGGTTGATGATGCGCACGCTCGACGGGATCTGCCCGTCGCGCTGCAGTGCGTTGATCGCCGATGGCACGGTGTTGATCAGGCGTACCCGATCCCGCGCCGGCAGTTGCGGCAACTCCAGGGCGTTGCGGGCGATGATCAGCGAGCCACCGTTGGCCAGGGTGACGAACAGCTCCCACACCGACAGGTCGAAGCACACCGAAGTCGACGCCAGTACACCCTGGATGTCCTCGCGGCTGTACACCGATCCGGACCAGTCGATCAGCGCCATCACGTTACGATGGGCAATCGCCACGCCCTTGGGCTTGCCGGTGGAACCGGAGGTGTAGATCACGTAGGCCAGGTTGTCCGGGGTGACGCGGGTGACCGGGGCGCTTTGCGGGTAGGCGGCGAGCGACTGGATCTCGTCCATCAGCAGGACTTGAGTGTCTGCGCTCACACTCAACGATTCGGCGACGGCCTGCTGTGTGATCAGCACGAGCGCGCGACTGTCCTCGAGCATGTAGGCGACGCGCTCGGCCGGGTAATCCGGGTCCAACGGTACGTAGGCGCCGCCAGCCTTGAGGACCGCCAGCAAGGCCACCAACAGTTGCTCGGAACGCTGCATGGCCACACCGACCCGCACTTCCGGGCCGACGCCGAGCTCAATCAGCTTGTGGGCCAGGCGATTGGCTTGCTGGTCGAGTTCGTTGTAGGTCAGTTGCTTGTCCGCAAAGGTCACGGCCAATGCATCAGGGCTTGTAGCCACTTGCTGGCTGATCATCTGATGAATGCACAGGTCCTGCGGGGCGCTGTCATCAGCGCGGTTCCAGTCGTGGACGATGCGCTGATACTCGGCCTGTTCCAGCAACGGCAAATCGCTGATGCGCTGCTGCGAATCACTGACCATGCCTTGCAGCAACCGTGTCCAGTGCTGCGCCATGCGCGCGATGGTCGCGGCGTCGAACAGGTCGTTGGCGTAGGTCAGTGCCGCGTGGAGCTTGCCGCCCTTTTCATAGGTGTCCAGTGTGAGGTCGAACTGCGTGGTGCGCCCTTGCCACTCGATCATGCCCAGCGCCAGGCCGGACGCCGTGGTGACTGTGGAGATATCCGCGACCTGCGGCTGATGGTTGTACATCACCTGGAACAGCGGGGTGTGGCTGAGGCTGCGTTCCAGTTTCAAGGCTTCGACGAGGCGCTCGAACGGCAGGTCCTGGTGAGCCTGGGCGCCCAGCGCGGTTTCCTTGATGCGCCGCAGCAGTTCGTCGACCCGGGTCTGCCCGTCCAGTTGCGTGCGCAGCACCTGGGTGTTGACGAAGAAGCCGATCAGGCCTTCGATTTCGGCGCGGTTGCGGTTGGCGATCGGCACGCCGACGCGCAGGTCGGTCTGCCCGGTGTAGCGGTGCAGCAGCACGTTGAAGGCGCCGAGCAGCAGCATGAACAGAGTGATGTTGTGTTTTTGCGCGGTGGCCCGCAGTTGCTCGGCCAGTTGCCCGTCCACGGCGAATTCGTAGCGGGTGCCGCGATAGCTTGGCATCGCCGGGCGCGGGTGATCGAGGGGCAGTTCCAGCACCGGATGCTCGTCGCCCAGTTGCGCTTGCCAGTAGTCGAGTTGGCGCGCCTGCTCGCCGGCCTCCAGCCAGCGGCGCTGCCACAGGGCGTAGTCGCTGTACTGGATCGGCAAGGGCGCCAGTTGCGGTAACGTGCCGGCATCGAAGGCGTCGTAGCAGCGGACGAACTCGTCGATCAGCACGTTCATCGACCAGCCGTCGGACACGATGTGGTGCAGGGTCAGCAGCAGGACGTGTTCCTGTTCGGCCAGCTTGAGCAAGGTGACGCGCAGCAACGGACCGACGCCCAGATCGAACGGCAGCACCGATTGCTGCTCGGCGGCTTCGGCCACGGCCTGCTCGCGCTCGCTGGCCGGCAAGGCGCTGAAGTCCACGTGATCGATCACCAACGACGCGGTGGCCGGCACTTGCAGCAGGGTGTCGTCGGCCTGGGGGACAAATACCGTGCGCAAGGTTTCGTGACGCGCCACCAGGCTGGCGAATGCCTGTTCCAGCGCCGCCAGGTTCAGACGACCAGTCAGGCGCACCGCACCCGGCAAATTGTAGGCGCCGCTTTGCGGATCAAGCCGCCAGAGAAACCACATGCGTCGCTGGGCGTACGACAGCGCCTGGCGATCCTCGGCAAGGGCCCCGGCCGGAATCGGAAACCGGGCGAAATCCACGCCCTCCTTGTGCAAGGCCGCAAGGAACAGCTGGCGCTTTTCCAAGGGCAACCCGATAAACCGGCGAGCAAGTTTCAAGGAGTCTTCAGCATTCATTTCTCAGCATCCGGATCAGTAGGCAGGAAGCACAAAGGCTCGTCGTCCCTATAAAACGAATGCAGACGGGAAAAATTAGCGAATGAGAATAAGTATCAGGATGGCAAAACATTGTGGGAGCGGGCTTGCTCGCGATAGAGGTGTATCAGACACCATTGATGTCGACTGACACTCCGTCATCGCGAGCAAGCTCGCTCCCACAGGGACTCGGTAATGTTTGCGATTGGGTTAACCCACAGCGGCCATGGCGTGCCGACGATGATGAACTTCAAGCTGATCCTTGATCACCTTGAGCACCTTGGCCTCATGCTCATGAATGAAAAAATGCCCACCCGCCAACATGTCCACGGCAAAGCTGCCGTGGGTTTCCTTGCGCCAGCCCATCAGTTGTTCGGTCGTCGCCCGGTCCGCCTTGCCGCCGAGCACGTGCACCGGGCATTTGAGCAGCGGTCGCTGCATCGGCTCGAAGCGCCCGCACAACTGGAAGTCGGCGCGCAGGATTGGCAACGTCAGGCTCATCAACTCTTCGTTGGCCAGGACTTCTTCGCTGGTGCCGTTGAGGCTGCGCAACTGCTCGATCAACTCGGCATCGGATTTGGGTTCGGCAAATCCACGGTCGTAGTCCTCGCGCAGGGTTGGCGCCGCCGTGCCCGAGGCAAAGAGCGCCACCGGTTCCGGGCAGCCAAGCGAGCGCAAGGCGTGGGCCATTTCGCAAGCGAGCAGCGCACCCAGGCTGTGGCCGAACAGGGCATACGGCGCCTTGAGCGTGGTTTTTTGTTCCTGTGCGAGCTGCAGCGCCAGACGACGCATGTCGGTATGCAATGGCTCGCCGAAACGGGCACCCCGCCCCGGCAGTTCCACCGGTTGCAGCTTGATCCACTCCGGCAGCTTGCGCCGCCAGCGGCTATAGACCATGGCACTCGCGCCGGAATAGGGCAGGCACAGCAATGTCAGCGGGGGCACGGGGCTTACCTCGAAATGTTGTCTAGGTAAGAGAACGGATAAGCGCCAAGGAGAATTAGTCGGATGAATCCCGCCCCTGTGGGAGCGAGCCTGCTCGCGATGGTATGTCAGACACATCGGTGTCGCCTGACACTCCATCGCGAGCAAGCTCGCTCCTACAGGTAAATGCTTTATTTCAGATGGCGATAGCTTTGGATCGCGGAACCGAGGACGACACCCCCCGCCGCAATCGCCAGCCAAAACCCGCTCCGCGCCCCGAACGCATCCACCAGCCACCCCGACCCCGCCGCGCCGATCGCCACACCAATGCTCAGCCCGGTGACCAACCAGGTCAGGCCTTCAGTGAGTTTGGCCGGCGGCACGATCTGTTCCACCAGGGCCATGGCGACAATCAACGTCGGTGCAAAAAACAGCCCGGCAACAAACACCGCCAGGGACAACCCGAGAATGTTCACCGCCAGCAGCAGCGGCAAGGTCGTCACCGCCGTCGCCACTCCGCCGTACAGAAACAGTCGCGGCAGCGGCACCTTCGAGCGCAACGCGCCAAACGCCAACCCCGCCAGGCACGAACCGATCGCATACACCGACAACACGATGCTCGCTGCGGCTGGCTGGCCCTGTTGCTGGGCGAAGGCCACGCTGACCACATCCACCACCCCGACGATGGTGCCCATGGCGACCATCAACAGCATCAGCCACTGGATGTCCACGGAGCGGATGATCGATGCGGCATGCTGTTCTTCGTGGGGATGCACCGGCGGCTCGGTGCCGCGTTGCAACACGAACGCCGTTACCCCGATCGCCAGCATCAGCAACGCCGCCAACGGCCCCGCCTCGGGAAATGCCACCACGCATAACCCCACCGACAACGGTGGCCCGACGATGAAGCAGACTTCGTCCAGCACCGACTCCAGGGCGTAGGCGGTTTGCAGTTGCGGCTGGCCGCGATAGAGCTCGGTCCAGCGCGCCCGAACCATCGCTGACATGCTCGGCATACAGCCGGCGATCGCGGCGAACACAAACAACGTCCAGTTCGGTGCCTGCAAACGGGTGCAGAGCAGCACCATCAACAGCGCCCCGCCCCCGATCAGCGCTGACACCGGCAAGATCCGGCGCTGACCAAAACGGTCCACCAGCCGCGACACCTGCGGTGCACAAAACGCTGTCGCCAGCGCGAAAGTCGCCGCCACGGCACCCGCCAAACCGTAACCACCCTGCAACTGCGAGAGCATGGTGATCAGGCCGATACCGGTCATGGAAATCGGCATGCGCGCGATCATCCCGGCCAGCACGAAGGCGCCGCTGCCAGGGGCTTTGAACAGTTCGCGGTAGGGATTTGCCATGGGTGCGGGTCTCGACAAGGGCCTGCAAGTTGCCATAAACACTGATCGAGGGGAAAGCAGCCAATTGTTGCTTGAATGTGAAGCCCCATCGCCAGCAGGCTGGCTCCCACAATGACTGATGTACACCCATCCAAGGTGGGAGCCAGCCTGCTGGCGATAGGGCCAGAACAGTCACCGCAAAATGAACTCCAGCCCGCCAAGACCAGTCAGCTATTTAGGCCCTCAGCTCCCGGAGCCCCAATGCCCGACCACGAACGCCAAAGCCCCATCGACGCCCACGGCATCATCGGCGACATGCGCAGCGCCGCGCTGGTCAATGACAAAGGCAGCGTGGATTTTTTCTGCTGGCCGGAATTCGATAGCCCGTCGATTTTCTGTTCGCTGCTGGACACCCCCGAGGCCGGTATATTCCAGCTGTCCCCGGACCTGCCTGACGCTCGCCGCGAGCAAATCTACCTGCCCGACACCAACGTCCTGCAAACCCGCTGGCTCAGCGATCGCGCCGTGGTGGAAATCACCGACCTGCTGCCCATCGGCGACACCGAAGACAACCTGCCCGTGCTGATGCGTCGGGTCCGGGTAGTCAGCGGCCAAGCGACGTTTCACCTGCGCTGCGCCGTGCGCCATGACTACGCGCGCGCCCGCACCCTCGCCCGCCTGGATAAACAGGACGTGATCTTCGAAGCCGCCGATCAGCCGTCCCTGCGCCTGGCGACGGATCAGGTCATGCGCATCGAAGGCCAGGCAGCGGTCGCCGAATTCACGCTCAAGCAAGACCAGACCGCCGAGTTCCTCCTGGGCGACATCGACGACCCGCGCTTCAAGGAAGGGGCGGCCACACTGTGCCTGGAACGCACGCTGAAGTTCTGGCGCGACTGGATCGGCCAGTCCAATTACCGAGGCCGCTGGCGGGAAATGGTCAACCGCTCGGCCCTGGCGATGAAGCTGCTGACGTCGCGCAAACACGGCGCAATCCTCGCTGCGGCGACCTTCGGCCTGCCGGAAGTCACTGGCGGCGAACGCAACTGGGACTACCGCTACACCTGGATCCGCGACGCGTCCTTCACCGTCTACGCCTTCATGCGCCTGGGTTTCACCGACGAGGCCAACGCCTATATGCGCTGGTTGCGTGGGCGGGTCAGCGATTGCCAGGGCAAACCGATGAAACTCAATATCCTGTATGGCATCGACGGCCGCCAGGAACTGCCGGAAATCGAACTCGCGCACCTGTCCGGCCACGGCGGCGCCACGCCGGTGCGCATCGGCAACCTGGCTTACGCCCAGGTCCAGCTCGATATTTTCGGCGAGCTGATGGACGCGGTGTACCTGGTCAACAAATACGGCGAAGCCATTTCCCACGAGGGCTGGAAGCACACCGTGGAAGTGATCGACCAGGTCTGCGAAACCTGGCAGCAGGAGGACGTCGGGATCTGGGAAATGCGCGGCGAACAGCACCATTTCCTGCACTCGCGACTGATGTGCTGGGTCGCCCTGGACCGGGCAATCCGTCTCGCCTCGAAACGCTCCTTGCCCGCGCCGTTCGCCCGCTGGGACCAGACGCGTCAGGCCATCTACTCGGACATCTGGGACAACTTCTGGAACGAAGAACGCGGACACTTCGTGCAGCACCTCGGCGGCACCGGCCTCGACGGTTCGATGCTGCTGATGCCGCTGGTGCGCTTCGTCAGCGCCAAAGACCCGCGCTGGCTCGCGACCCTCGACGCCATCGAGAAAAACCTGGTGCGCGACGGCATGGTCTACCGCTACCACAATGACGACAACCACATCGACGGCCTGCCCGGCACCGAAGGCGCCTTCGCCGCGTGCTCCTTCTGGTACGTCGAATGCCTGGCCCGCGCCGGTCGGGTGGAAAAGGCGCATCTGGAGTTCGAACAACTGCTCCGGTACGCCAACCCGCTGGGGTTGTACGCCGAAGAATTCGACAGCCACGCGCGGCACATGGGTAATACCCCGCAGGCACTGACGCACCTTGCGTTAATAAGCGCGGCGTGTTTTCTGGACAGGAAATTGAGCGGCGAAAAGAGTGTTTGGCAGCCGTGAAACCGTTTCGCCGACCTGCTTTTTGTAGGAGCCGGCTTGCCGGCGAAGGCGTTCTCAAGTACGCCTTCGC
>NZ_JAXDEO010000061.1:0-31144 GCF_035064975.1 Pseudomonas sp. YuFO20 | reverse complement strand
AAACTGGGCACCGCACGCTTCTATTTCGCCCGCTTGCTGCCGCGTATTCACTCGTTGAGCGCGTCGGTGAAGGCCGGTAGCAAGTCATTGTTCCTGCTGGATGCTGCGCAGTTCTAGACACTGGGCATGAGCTCGACACCCAAAGTTTAGAAAATATCGACTCACCAGGAGACTGCGTAACGATGATCGCCCTGTATCACTGCATGAGCGCACGTTCATTTCGTCCGCTGTGGATGCTGGAAGAATTGCAGGTTGCTTATGAACTAAAAATGCTGCCGTTCCCGCCCCGTGCTCATGCACGGGAGTACCTGGAAATCAATCCGTTGGGGACGGTGCCGGCGCTGATTGACGGTCAACTTCTGATGACCGAATCATCGGCCATGTGTGAATACCTTGCCGTGCGCCATAGCCCGGCAGACCTGCACGTTTCGACTAATGAACCGGACTTTGGGTTGTATCTGAACTGGTTACATTTTGGCGAAGCAACCCTCACCTTTCCGCAAACGCTTGTATTGCGCTACGACCGCTTTGAAACACCGCCACGTCGTATCCCTCAGGTAGCGGAAGATTACACACGCTGGTTTCTTGGCAGGCTCAGAGCCATCGACTCGGCGCTGGCCGGACGCACCTACCTCTGCCAGGAGCGATTCACTGCTGCAGACATATCGGTCGGCTATGCCCTGATGCTGGCCTCGTTCATTGGCCTGAATGAGCAGTTTCCAGAACGGGTTCAACAGTACTGGACTCGATTACAACACAGACCCGGTTATGAGAAGGCCTTGGCAGCGCAGTACCAAGCAGCAAAAGATCAGGGTGTGCCTGATACTCACTCCCCGCTGGTAGGTACATGATGCACCCGTCAAGAACCCTACCCCCCACCGTGAGCAGGGTTCAAAATACCCATCCCCTGTCAGCAATCGAACGAGACAGCCGGCACTGGTTCGGTGAGATGCCCTATTTGAACATGCGAGGGTCGTACATGAAGTCAAACACATCGACCACCTTGATCTGGCTGACCGCCGGATGATTGGGGTTGATCACCACATTACGCTCCAGGACCAACACTGCCGACGGTACGATCAAGCCAAGGTGAGTGTTCGCCTTCAGCCAGGTAGTGCCGAAGTCCATGCCTGGACGGTCAGCGGGAAGACTCGCCCAGCCTTCAGGCAAGGTTTTTGGATCAGGCTCCCAGTAAAGCGTGGCATCGGCGGGCAGCTCGAAGCAGGTGATCTTCATCGGGAAAGTAGGCTCGCCCCCCGCATGGACGAATGTTTCAAGGCAGCAGATAGCCGGTGTCAGTCCCATGTACACAGCTGGTACATCCTGATCGTTCCACCGCCCTCCTTCGATGGCAGCTCCCATACCTGATAGATCGGTCGCACGTTTCGCTTTCGCGATTCGCCAAGCCCGCATCAGGCTGCACCACCCCATTCAAGGGCATGCAGGACACGGCGAACCTGCCTGGCGCCTATCTCGGTTTCGCAGAGCATGATCGGTGCGGCACCGCCGAGCGCTTTATTGGCAGTCGACATCCATTGAGCCGCTTTCTCCTGGCTCTCAAAGACCTCCTCGGCCAGGTGACCCACTGTGGCGATCCGATCCAGGCGTTCGGAGGCAACGGAATCCAGGTTCTTGTGCTCACGCCGACGTCTTTCCAGTGTCGAGAAGGAAGCGTTGAGCAGCGTTTCCAGATTGCGTTCATGGAGGTCGAAGGTCTGCCTGACCGCGTAAACGAGATAGGCGGGAAATCCCTCCCTGATCTGATTCAGCCGCTCGGAGTCCTTGAGAAACTCGCGGGCTGAACTGAATCGCCAAAAGGCCGCAATCCCGGCTTCACGAGGCTCTTCTTTGATTTTGGTCGGACGCGGAGCAACCGTTGAAGCGCTCATCATCACTACCTCCAAATGAATAATTTTTTCAGTCAAATGAACTATACGCCATTTGCTTTCCACAAGGTACTGCCAATGAGCGGCAACTCATGAGGCCTGGTGCTGTGGGGTGCTCAGTCTGCCGGTGATTCGCATACTGCCAGTGCTCATCAGGCTGGCGGGAACCCGTTTCGATCCGAAACCCCGTCGTGTTCCCTGACTTGAACTGGAACAACCGGATTCAAATTTGCAGCGTCCCCCTGACCAAGGCTTCAAGCCTGGGCAAAATACTCGCTTCGTCATTGCCCAGAATGGCAATCGAAGCACCGCACAAGCCTGCCGCCGAAGTGGCAGCTGCGTCGCCGGCCAACGCCACCGGGCACGCGACGCCCATTTGCAGGGCACGCAGGCGCTGGTGCGCATCGGCCTGCAGAGGCGCCTGGACCCACAGCACCAGCGCGGCGGGCTGCATCGCTTTACACAGCAACGGCAGTTCTTCCAGGGGCTGGCCCGGGCCCAGCACCTCGATGCGCAGCTGGTCATTGCTCATCAACACACCGGCACACAACAGCTCCAGTTCGTGTGCATGACCCGAGCCGTCTGCCAGCAGCACGCACGCACCCTTGCCCGGGTTCATCTGCAGTCGCAATAACAGCCGCGCACGCAGGAAGGCGTCCAGGAACAGCCACTGGCTGCGGCGGCCGAAAGCATTGCCGGCTGCCAGTCTGCGCCAGACCGGCAGCAGGATAGTCTCCAGCACCGTAGCCTTCGGGTAGAGGGTGAACAGTTGCCCGTGAAGACGCTCCAGCTCGGCGCCATCAAACGCCTGGGTGGCGCGATGAATTGCCTCTTGCCATTGGACCAGGGGCGCTTCGACCGAGCCTGATCCAGCGATACCGGGGGTGTCCTGCTGGCGCACGAGCAAAGCGCCTATCTTGCTGATCGGCAGGCCCCGGCTCGTCCAGAGCATGATACTGCGGATATGTTCGACGTCCTGTTGTGAATACAGGCGATGACCGCCCACCGTGCGTACTGGTCGAATCAGCCCGTGGCGGCGCTCCCAGGCCCGCAGGGTGATCGGGTTGACGCCGGTCAGGCTGGCAACTTCGCGCATGGGGAGCAAGACGTCGTCGGAGGCGGATTCGCTGGGCTCGGTCATTGAAAGGGGGTGCCTGCTGAGTGTGTCGGCATTCTAAACCAGGCCCGGCACTTTTAAACCAGCCTCCATCGAAGACCGGCTCCTGCGCCCTGCCATCTAGGCATCGCTGTCGCTGACGACTACGCTGTGGGGCAAACCCACGAACCACCGCGAGCCCAGACCATGATCGACGCCAAACTCCTGCAACTGATGGTCGAAGCCTCCAATGACGGCATCGTCGTGGCCGAGCAGGAAGGCGATGACAGCATCCTCATCTATGCCAACCCTGCCTTCGAGCGCCTGACCGGCTACAGTGCCGACGACATTCTCTACCAGGATTGCCGGTTCCTGCAGGCCGACGATCATGCCCAGGCAGGCCTTGCGGTCATCCGTGACGCCATCCGCCTCGGTCAGCCCTGCCGCCAGGTGCTACGCAACTATCGCAAGGATGGCAGCCTGTTCTGGAACGAGCTGTCGATCACCCCCGTGCACAATGAAGCCGACCAGTTGACCTACTACATCGGCATACAGCACGACGTCAGCGACAAGATGGCCGCCCTGGAAAAAATCCAGGCACTGGAGAACGAAGTGGCCGATCTTCGCCGTCAACTGGCGAGGCTCGGTGGCTGACACCCGTTACACCACGACCGCCACAAAAAGTGTACAAGAATATTGACTTGTACAATTTTCGCCCTAGGCTACAGATAAACCTGTACAGTTTTATCGACTTGTACAATTTTGCCTGGAGCCTGTCATGTCTGCCTATCTCCGCCATTTCGCTGACACGTTCGCCACGCTGAACGCTGATAGCCTGCACCGGCTGGGCGAGCTCTACAGCAACGACGTGCAGTTTCGTGATCCCCTGCATCAGGTGGATGGCTTGCCGGCACTGCGCAGTTACTTTGAAAAGTTGTACAGCAACGTCGAGGATATTCGCTACGACATCCTTGACGTGGATGAAACCGCGCCTGGCCACGGTTACCTTCGCTGGAACCTGCACTTTCGTCATCCACGCCTGTCCCGCGGCCGGCCGATCCGCCTGCATGGGTGCAGCCACCTGCGCTGGGCGCAACAGGTCTACCTGCACCACGACTACTTCGATGCCGGCGCCCTGCTCTACGAGCACGTCCCGCTGCTTGGCGGGGTGATCGGCTGGATCAAGGGCAGGCTGGCATGAGCCGCTGCTGGCTGACCGGCGCCAGCAGCGGCCTCGGTGCTGCCCTGGCCGAACGCCTTCTGGATCAAGGCCATGAGGTGGCCTTGGGTGGCCGGCGCGCGGAAGCACTGATGCCGCTGATGCTGCGCTACCCCGGGGCCCTGCTCGCCACTGGCGATGTGACTGAGCCACGCCAGGTCGAGGCGATTTGCGAGAACATCGAGCAGGCGTGGGGCGCGCTGGACCTGGTGATCCTGAACGCCGGCACCTGCGAATACCTGGTGCCCGGCGGGTTCGAGGCCGAGACCGTCGAGCGTGTGATACGCACCAACCTGCTGGGGGTCAGCTACTGCCTGCAGGCGGCCCTTCCCCTGCTGCGCCGCGGGCATCGACCCCACCTGGTCGTGATCGGTAGCTCGGTGACCTGGCTGGCGCTGCCGCGGGCGGGAGCCTATGGCGCGTCCAAGGCGGCCCTGAGGTATCTGGTCGAGTCCCTGCGCCTGGATCTACACGCCGAAGGCATCGATGTAACGCTGGTCAGCCCGGGCTTCATCGACACCCCGCTGACCCGGCGCAACACCTTTGCCATGCCACAAATCTGGAGCGCCGACCGCGCCGCGCGGCATGTGATCGCGCGCCTGACGCGCCGTCCGCTGGAGATCAACTTTCCACGGCTTTTCACTCTCGTCCTGCGCCTGCTCGGCGCCCTGCCAGCGCGTTGGCGCCTGACCCTGGGCCGTCGCCTGGCGCGAACCGAACAGGAATAGCGGCACATGCGCATCGCCATCATCGGTAGCGGGATCTCTGGGCTGACCTGTGCCTATCTGCTGTCACGTCGTCATGAGGTGGCTGTGTTTGAAGCGGCTGACTGGATTGGCGGTCATACCCATACGGTCGACGTCGAATGGCAGGGACAGCGTTATGCCGTGGACACCGGTTTCATCGTCTTCAACGACTGGACCTACCCCAATTTCATTCGCTTGCTGGATCACCTCGGCGTCGCCTCGCGCCCCACCGAGATGAGCTTTTCCGTCAACGATCCGCACAGTGGCCTGGAATACAACGGCAACAACCTCGACACCCTCTTCGCCCAGCGCGGCAATCTGCTGTCGCCGGGCTTCTGGGGCATGTTGCGCGATATCCTGCGCTTCAACCGCCAGGCGGTGGCCGACCTGGACGGCCAGCGCATCGAGCCCGGCATGAGTTTGGGCGATTACCTGCACTCGCGAGGCTACGGGCAGCGTTTCATCCATCACTACATCGTGCCCATGGGCTCGGCCATCTGGTCGGTCTCAAGGGCCGACATGCTGCACTTTCCGCTGCACTTCTTCGTGCGGTTCTTTCGTAACCATGGCCTGCTCTCGATCAGCCAGCGGCCTCAGTGGCGAGTGATCGAGGGTGGCTCGCGCAGCTACGTGCAACCGTTGTGCGAGTCCTTCAGCGAGCGCATTCGGCTAAATTGCCCGGTGCTGAGCGTGCGCCGGGACGACAGCGGCGTGATGATCGACAGCGCCGCAGGCCATGAGCGTTTCGACAAGGTGGTGTTCGCCTGCCATAGCGACCAGGCCCTGGTGTTGCTGGAGCAACCGTCGATCGCCGAGCGCGAGGTGCTCGGCGCCCTCGAGTATGCCGACAACGAAGTCCTTCTGCACACCGACACCCGCCTGCTGCCCAGCCGGCGCAAGGCCTGGGCGAGCTGGAACTATCGCCTCGGCGGACCCGCCCATGCCCCGGCGGCCGTGACCTACAACATGAACATCCTGCAGGGCCTCGACGCCCCGGTGACCTTCTGCACAAGCCTCAACCAGGGCGACAGCGTGGACCCGTCGAAGGTGCTGGCACGCTTCAATTATGCCCATCCCCAATACAGCCTGGCCGCCATGGCAGCCCAGGCGCGCCAGGGTGAGCTGCAGGGAAACCAGCACAGCTACTTCTGCGGTGCTTACTGGGCAAACGGCTTCCATGAGGATGGCGTGGTCAGCGCACTGGACGTCGCCCAAAGCTTCGGGGAGCGACTGTGAACAGCAGCCTTTGCTACGGTTGGGTGAGCCACCGGCGCCTGGCGCCGCGGTTCCATGGCTTCCGCTATCGCAGCGGCATGTTCTACCTGGACCTGGACGAACAGGAACGGCTGCTGGGCCTGTCCCCGCTGCTCG
The DNA here is from genome assembly GCF_035064975.1 of Pseudomonas sp. YuFO20. Taxonomy (NCBI): domain Bacteria; kingdom Pseudomonadati; phylum Pseudomonadota; class Gammaproteobacteria; order Pseudomonadales; family Pseudomonadaceae; genus Pseudomonas; species Pseudomonas sp. YuFO20. Next base: position 24,826 of record NZ_JAXDEO010000061.1, on the reverse strand, counting down.
GTGCTTCTCGCCTGGCGCCGTTGTGCTGGCGGGAAACCGACTACCTGCCGGCCTGGACTCGTCGCGGCATGCCCTTGAAGGATGCCGTGCGCGAAGTGGTGGCCAAGGCCCTGGGCCAGGCGCCGGGCGGCGCCATTCATTTGCTGACCCAGCCGCGCAGCTGGGGGATTTCGTTCAATCCGGTCAGTTTCTACTTTTGCCACGACAACGACGGGCTGCTGGCGGCGATTGTGCTGGAGGTGCGTAACACACCCTGGCGTGAGCGCTTTCACTACGTGTTGTCGGTGCTGCCCGGTCAGCCCCGACAGTTCTCGGTCAACAAGGCCTTCCATGTCTCGCCGTTCCTGCCGCTGGACATGCAGTACCACATGCGCTTTGACATTGACGGCGAGCACCTGCGCATCCACATGGAAAACCGCCGCGAAGGGCAAAAAGTCTTTGAGGCCGACCTGGCCCTGCGCCGCCAGCCACTGGATGCCGCCGCACTTCGACGCCACGTATTGGCCTTCCCCTGGATGAGCCTGCGCACCCTCGGCGCCATTTACTGGCAAGCCCTGCGCCTGTTGCTCAAGCGCACCCCGCTCTACACCCATACGCCCTGTCAGCGCAGCGAAACCCCTGTCATCGAGGAGTCCGAGCATGTCCGATCCAACCCTGAGCGTTAGCAAATCCTTTGGCCTGGCGCCGTTGTTCGGTGGCCTGGCCAGGAGCGCCGTGCTCTCGCAATTTCGCCACCTGCGCCAGGGCCGTCTGCGGCTGATCTGCAAAGGGCGGCAGTGGCTGTTCGGCGACATCGGTAGCACGCTGCATGCAGAGGTCGAGATCGTCGACGAGGCCGCCTGGAGCATGGTGGCTGCCAACGGCTCGATCGGTGCCGGCGAAGCCTATACCCACGGCTACTGGCGCAGTCCGGACCTGGCCGCGGTCACCCGCCTGTTCGTCGCCAACCTGGAGGTGCTCGACGCCCTCGAGGGCGGCCTGGCGCGCCTCGGTCGTCCGATCCTGCGCCTGCTGCACGGGTTCAACCGCAACAGCCGGCGTGGTTCGCGACGCAACATCCTGGCCCATTACGATCTGGGCAATGCCTTGTTCGAGCGGCTGCTGGACCCGACCATGATGTACTCCGCTGCCATGTTCGACAGTCAGGAGCAGAGCCTGGAGCAGGCCCAATTGAACAAGCTCGAGCGTATCTGCGCCAAACTCGCGTTGCGCCCCGACGACCATCTGCTCGAGATCGGCACCGGCTGGGGCAGCCTGGCAATCCACGCCGCCACCCGCCATGGGTGTCGGGTGACCACCACCACGTTGTCCGAGGCGCAGTACGCCCATACCCGGCAACGCGTCCAGGCGCTTGGCCTGCAAGAGCGCATTACCGTCCTGCGCGAAGACTACCGCGACCTCGGCGGGCGCTTCGACAAGCTGGTTTCGATCGAGATGATCGAGGCGGTCGGGCACCGCTATCTGCCGCTCTACTTTCGCCGCTGCGCCTCGCTGCTCAAGGACGACGGCTTGATGCTGCTGCAAGCCATCACCATCCGCGACCAGCGTTATGAGCAGGCCCAGCGCTCGGTGGATTTCATCCAGCGCCATATCTTTCCCGGCGGAGCCCTGCCCTCCTTGAGCGTCATGCTGCAGACCGCCAGTCGCCACACCGCATTGAACCTGGTGCACATGGAGGACTTCGGCCTGGACTACGCGCGCACGCTGCAGCACTGGCGCGACAACTTGCGCCAGTCGCGCAGCGCCTTGGTAGAACTGGGGTATGACGACACTTTCCAGCGCCTCTGGGAGTTCTACCTGTGTTATTGCCAGGGCGGTTTCGAGGAGCGCGCCATCGGTGTCGCGCAACTGCTCTGGGCAGCCCCGGCCGCCCGCCGCGCCTCGCTGCCGGCCGCCTGAATTGAGCCGGGCCTGGTTGATCGGCAACGCGCTGTGGATGCAGGCCGCCTGGTGGGCTTGCGTGCTGAGCGAGCGGCATCCCTGGCTGCTGCTGCCAGTGGTGGCGGGCTTGCTGGTGCATCTGGCTGCTTGCCCACGGCCGCGGGACGAAGCAACCACACTGGTCTGCGTGGGGCTGACAGGCTGGCTGCTGGATGCCGGCCTGGGTGCGCTGGGCGTCTTCGATTTTACCTCGCAACCCCTGCCCCTGTGGCTGGCCCTGTTGTGGCTTGTGCTGGCCAGCGGGCTGCGCCACAGCCTGGCCTGGGCGCGACGCCCGGTGTGGTACGGAGCGCTACTGGGCCTGTGCGGTGGCCCCCTGGCTTACCTCGCCGGCGCAAAGCTGGCCGGTGTCGGCCTGCCTTTGGGCACCCTTGGCACGACCCTGCTGCTCGCGCCGCTGTGGGCAGTGTGGCTGCCGCTGATCCTGCGCATGGCTGCACCCCGTGCGTGAATCCGTTTACGGCTGGCGACGGAAGAACAGCGTCACTTGTCCCACCTCGACGCCAAGCTTGCTCATGCTCGTGCGATTGATCATGGTGTCTTCGTCCATCAGGTACATCCAGTCGTCCATATCCACTTCCCAATGCCTGCCGTCGACCGGCAGGTCAAGGCGATAGCGCCAGCGCAGCGCGTTGCCGGCGGCCTCGCCGCTTGCCTCGCCGATGACGTCGTCCGCACGCCCACGCCAACGCCCGGCGCCGGCGGGCTGCAGCGTCCAGACCCGGCGCTGGCGCGTGCCATCGCTGTAAAGAAAACGCTCGTCGAGAATCAATTGCTGCCCCTCGAGACGGCTCTCGATCTGCACGTGGAAACGCTTGACCACCTCGCCCGAGCGATTCTGGAACATTCCCCAGGCCTGTACCGGCCGGGAGAAGAACGCCACCAGATCCAGCGCCGGTCGCTCCTGGGCGTAGTGCTCCACGCCAACGTTGTTGCAGCTGGCCAGCAACAGGCAAACGAGCAGTACCAGTATTCGACGCATCTCAACCTCCTCAATCAGCCGGCCCGGTCATCCCCAGCAGTCGTTGACGCAACGGCTTGTCCCGCGTGCGCGGATCCAGCCAGATGTCGAAGAAGGCGCGGGCAAATACAGGGTCGTCGACCCGCCGGCGAAGCTGGCCGTCGACGTAGAACGTGCAGCCAAAGCCTGGGTGGTAGACCCCGGTAATGCGCATTCCGGGCCGGACATCGACGAAGGCTTCATGCATTTCATCGGACCAGCGTTGAAGGGTGGACTCCTCTGGACGAGCCGGTCCCATGCGACGCATTTCCTTGAGGCTGGCCTCAACCAGCGTGTCCCTGGAAAAGTCCCGGTGATAGGTCAGCTCGAGCGCAAAGGGTTGATCCCAGGTCATCGGCACCCCCGGGCTCCACAACCGTGCGGTGTATAGGCTCACGCCGAACCAGGTGAAGTCGCCGCTGCCCACCAGGCGAGCATCAGGCAACGCGGGACGCCAATCCGCCCAGGCAGGTACGGCGAGTATCAGCAACAACAGCCAGCATCTCGATAGGCGAGGTTCGAGAAAGCGTCTGGGGCTGGCCATGTTCATCAGCGTCTCGGCGTTTTTTTAAATACTATACAAGATTAGATCAATGTATAGTTTTTACGCCATCAGCAGAGAATTTGTACAACTTTTCTACTCCATTCGGCACCTGACCTGCTCGCAACTTGCGCTGGTCGATCATACCTGCCGGGTATCGTACGCCACCAATACGATATTAGACCCTGTTCCGCATCACCCTTAGCCTGTGATTCGACAGGTTCTGCCTGCGCATAAGAACGATAACAAACGACCTGTTGATTGGAGCGCCCGCAGTTGCGAACGGTAGGTGCCGCTTTGCGGTTGGGACAATGTCGGATTAAAACCAGAAATATTTAGTATTTGTTTTCAGGAATGTCCTACATCGCACCAGAAACCCCCTGTAATAGGATGCTGGGCTTTACTAAAAGGAGTTTCTCGTATGGCAAATCATGGATACATGACCATAAACGGCAGCGTTCAAGGACTTATTTCAGCGGGTTGTTCCTCACAGGACTCAATTGGAAACAAATGCCAGACGGCACATACCGACGAAATTATGGTGTTGTCCTATTCCCACAACATGGCAAACATCGGAAATATAAACAAAGCAACACACAACCCTATCATCATCACAAAAAACGTTGATAAATCTTCGCCTTTACTCGCTCAAGCACTCTCCAGGCGCGAGGTGATAAATTGCGTCATTAGTTTCTACCGAGTGTCTTCTATTGGCATGCAAGAGAAATTTTATTCCATCAAAATCAATGGTGGCATCATTGCTGATCTGACGCTTGAAATGCCTCATGCTATTTTGCAAAGCGACGCAGAACCTCAAGAGCATATAGCTATTCGTTACCGAGACATTACGTGGACCCACCACATAGCCAGCACCAGCGGATACAGTTCGTGGGCGGACGACGAATGAAATCAACAATATGAAAACGGGCGCGACCTCTTGGAGCATCGTAATGATACAGAGGGGCCTGTCAGGAAGGGGTATCAAGCAGCAGCAAAAGCAGTGGGTTATGGTGAACGCGAAGGAAATATTGCCTATGGAGCGACCGACCTGGGGCTGTCTGCATATGCTCTTGGTCGACATGTATTAAAACCGGATTCCTGGCGCCTGTTCAGGTATATCCGAACAGATTATGTGCGATCCTACAAGGCGATGGGAGCCAGTGCTTTGGGCTTTGAAATATATACCGACCTCCAGACAGGAAAACAATTATACCAAGAGACTGGAAAGTGACGTTGTGGGCTTTCCTTGCACTGGCCGCTTTTGGGGTTTTTGTTGCCTTTTATTTAAAGGTAAACCTGTCTGGCAACGACTTAAATCACGTCAAACTGTATTCTTGCCTGATATTTAATGGGCTATTTGTCGTGCCTTATATGGATATTCTTCAAAATGACGAGTTTTTATTTTTCGGGCATCGGCCGGATATAATTTTAGAACACCCTCTCATTGGCTGGATTGCATTTGCCTGCATTTTTATACATCTGTTTGCATTACCTGTTAAGCGGAACGTTAATTGGTGGTTTTCACGAAAGTAATTCGCACCGAATCAATACCTGCCGACAACCGAGACCAGATGATCAATGAAACTGTTAATGCAGCGCCCTATTTTGCGGCGGCCACTCGCTCGGTATTGCTGCTCACCTCGAATTGCCCCACCAGTTTCTGCAGCTTGTTGGCATTGAGCCGCACCGTTTCCGCACTGTTCTGCAGCACCACCACGGTCTGGCGCATTTGCGTGGAGCAGTGATCGACCTTGGTGATCGTCTTGCCGCAGTCGAGGCTGCGCTTGTTGAGCTGCTGAATGATCGCGAACATGCTTTCCACCGCCTGATGCAGCTGCACGTTTTCCGAGGAGGCATCTTCGGCCAGGCGCAGGCTGTTATCGACGTCCTTGACGCCCTCCTCCATGAAGCTGACGGCTTTTTGCGTTTCGTTCTGCAAGCCTTCGACCATGTGCCGAATGTCGTCAGCCGCCAGTGACGTGCGTGAGGCCAGGCTGCGGACCTCGTCGGCAACCACGGCGAAACCTCGCCCGTGTTCACCCGCCCGTGCGGCCTCGATGGCGGCATTGAGCGCCAGCAGATTGGTCTGGTTGGTGATGTCGCTGATCAGGCCGGTGATCTTGCCGATCTCGGTCATTCTGCTATCGAGCAACTGCACGCTAGAAGAAGAACGCTCGACGACATCGCGAATGGACTGCGTCCCTTCCTGCACGGCGAGAAATTGCTCGCGGGCGCGGGTGACCACTTCGTCCATCGCCTGTTTCATTTGTTCAGCGCTGGCCGAGGCCTGCTGGATCTCGCCCAATTGGTCTTCGACGATGATCATCATCCGATGCACCGCTTCGGCCACCTCGGTGGAAGTGACACCGGCTTCCTGGCTGCGGCCCAGCATCATCAGGTTGGTGGTGCCGACGTTGCTGCTGGCCTTCACCACTTGCCCGACCACCGAGTCCAGGTTATCGATGAAACTGTTGATCCAGCGTCCCATATCACCGGTCTCATCGTTGGCCATGCGCTTGATGTCCAGACGCTGACGCAGGTTGCCCTCGCCTTCGGCGATGGTCCTGATCACGCTCGTCATCTCGTTGAGCCTTGCCGCGAGACGCTTGGGCCCGAGCCGGCTGAACAGCAGCGTCGCACACAACATGCTCAAGACCTCGACGCTATCGATCACGCCCTGGCCCAGGCCGCTGTAATGCTGGGCCAGGAAATTGCTGGCAAAGAGTCCGGTCATGGTCGCGACGTAGGGTTTCATCAGGCCGTGGCTGAGCGAGCGTCGGCGGTAGACCTCCTCCAGGTCGGCCTCGCACATCATGCCCCAGCGATCAGGTGAGCCTGGCAGCTGGAAGGTCACGCCCTTGCCGACTACCGGAATGTGCCGGTAGTCAGAGTAGCCGGGGTAAGTCACGAACAGGTTGGAGCCGGCGCGGATGGTCTCGCGTACGCCCGGGTGCAGTTGCTGGGTCGCCGGGTCGGTGAAGCGCAACTCCAGTTCGGTGTGGCGCTGGATCTGCACGGTCTTCCAGGGGGTGTGTACACCGCTTTTGAGGTTCTCGCCGTGGCTGAAGGTGCCGTCCTCAAAACGCGAACGTGACAAGGCGGTTCCGGGCTCGATGGCCGGATCAAAACGCGATTGCGCCATGAACAGATAGTTGTCACCCGACTCGGCAAAAATGTGCCCGGCCTCGCGCTGGATGAGATCGCCCAACACATCGTTGGGCACGCGCCCGCAGAGGCAGCCCAGGACTTTTCCATTGACGCGCAGGGGCTGATAGAACATCAGCGTGACCTCATCATGGAAGCGCGAAGACGAGGGGCCGATTGGCAAGGTCAACGGATCACTGTAAGGACCATGGAGGAACGGCGCTTTCAAGCCTTCGGCCAAGGCACGGGTGTGCTCGAGCCGGGTTTTGCCGCGGCGACTCCAGGTCGACACGATGACCTGGCCGCTGGCATCAACGACAAATAACTCGGAAAAATCTGCGGCCTGGTCGAGCTTGTCCGTTAGCGCAGTGCTGTCGAGGTTGGCGAAATCACGACCGAGGTTATCCGCCAGTTCCGCCAGGTGCTCCCACTGTTCCCGCGTCCAGTTCTGCAGCAACTGCACCCGGGTTTCAGCGATAGCCTCGAAGGTTTGTTCGATCACCGGGTATGCCGATCGATTGAGCCAGCACGACCAGTTCATCGAGAGTTTTCCAGTCTTGCCGAACCAGGGTAGCCAGCGCTTCTCGCTTGCGGACAACGGCATGAAATGACTTGATAGCGACATCCACTTAATCCACTGCGACATTGAGATGGCAATTGGACAGCAAATACCAGGCCAAGTCGTAAGCACACTAATCAATTCATCTAGCAGGCAAGAAGGTACTGGCTCCCTGGCCGGTTCATCTCACGCCGTGCGCGTGCGGGTTCTGGACTGCACAGGGATCGCCGTTGCGGCGTTGGCTATTTCCCAGGCATCGCGGGGTTCGTCGAGGTCGCGGTTGAGGGTTTCCGGGGTGTTGAACGTTGTGTACAGGGTGACCAGCGTTTTGTAAGGCATGGAGACGTTCATGCCACGCACGCCCAAGGCGCGAATGGCCGCCACGGCGGCACCCGGATCTTCGACGCCAAAACAGACAAAGGAGTAGTCCAGGCCCAGGGCCGCATACGCGGCGTTATGGATCTTTGCCGAGAGCGAAAACAGCGAGCCCATGATCGAGCCGCAGAGGGTTGGCAGGGATTGAGGAATGTGGGTGCCCATCGCGAGAGTTAGACGACGCTGGTCAAGCCGCGCGCCTGCACATCGTCCAGCCGGCCTTGAGTGCGCAGATACGTCCCTAGGAGGAAGATGTCGGCGCGCAGTTGTTCGAGCGTGACCGGCACGGGGTCGAGTTGACCGACGAAGGCGCGCTGTTCCTGCCTGAGGCGCTGGATTTTGGCCTGGTGCGCCTGCCCTTGAATGTGCCTGGCGTGCACACGCGCCTGCTCTTCGAGGAATCGCTGGTGGTGGCGTTGCCGCAAGACCATCCGCTGTGCGCCAAGCGACGTATACAGCCTCTGGATCTGGCGGAATGCCAGGTGATGGTACTGGCGCGCAAATTCGCGCCCGGTTTGTATGACCAGATGCTGGCGGGTTTTCATCGACGCAAGATCACCCTGAAGATCGCCCGGGAGATGGGCGAGTTCACCTAGTTGGCGTTGGTCGCCGCTGGCCTCGGCGTGGGCATCCTGCCAAGCGGCGCCGCCTCGGCGCTGACAGCCGGCGTCGTGCCCCGGCCACTGGCGCTGGCCATGAGCGGCGCGGGCATTGGAGTGGCCTGGACCGGCCTGGAAAATCCGCGCAAGCGCGCGCTGATGCAGGTGCTTGACGAACTCTATTCCCGCGACGTGTCCTGAGCTGACACGAACGCCCGGCTGCCGCCGCCCCCCTGGAGCTGCCGAGTGAAACGAGGCTGCGATCTTTTGATCATGTTTTTAGAAGCAAGATCAAAAGATCGCATCCTGCGGTGAAGCTCCTACAGGATGTCGGGGCGTTTGTTGAATCTCGGCAAAAAACGCCACGAACCTATTGGCAGGCGGATTGCTGGCTACGCAGAACTTGGCCGACCACTTACATCCTCCCTCTGTCTTTGCATATGCCCTCGATCGACACCGATATGTGCTGGCATGACCGATTCCAACTAGTTCCGAGCCCCCAAGCAAAGCCTAAGGATGCTCAAGCGTCGCGCCAAAAAAAGGAAACATCCTTAGAAAAAACCAGACATATCTGAAAGAATTTTCCGAAAAACGCAACAAAAAATGTGAGCTCTTGAAGTTTCAATCCGCAAAAAATATACATACAGTTCCATGACACCATTTCAAAATCACACGCAGTCCTTTCAAGACGGGGGAACTATGAAAAACGCCATAGCACCTACAAGAAGTGAAAACTTCTCTGAATGGTATCAACAAGTCATCAGCCATTCTGAGCTGGCTGAAAACTCGCCCGTTAGAGGTTGCATGGTCATCCGTCCCTGGGGCTATGGCATATGGGAGCAGATGCAACGAGAGCTTGATCAAAAATTCAAAGACACAGGCCATGTAAACGCTTATTTCCCACTTTTGATCCCATTATCCTTTCTTCAAAAAGAAGCAGAACATGTCGATGGATTTGCCAAAGAGTGCGCAGTCGTAACCCATCACCGCCTGGAACAGAATGCAGATGGAACGCTCACTCCCGCTGGCGAACTGGAAGAGCCTTTGATCATCAGGCCTACCAGCGAAACGGTGATCGGGGCTTCCTTTTCACGATGGGTGCAAAGTTATCGGGATCTGCCGTTACTAATCAACCAGTGGGCCAACGTCTTGCGCTGGGAGATGCGTCCAAGGATCTTCCTGCGTACCTCGGAGTTCCTGTGGCAAGAAGGCCACACCGTTCACGCCTCCAGTGAAGAGGCCTTGGGCGAGACGCTGAAGATGCTGGATATCTATGAGCGGTTTACTGTCGAGCACCTGGCGATACCAATAATCAAGGGTGAAAAGTGCTCATGGGAACGTTTCCCAGGCGCCGTGAGCACTTATACCATCGAGGCAATGATGCAGGACGGTAAGGCCTTGCAAGCAGGCACTTCACATTTCCTCGGACAAAATTTTGCCCAGGCATCAGACATCCGCTTTGTTAACAAGGAAGGGGTAAAAGAACTCGCCTGGACCACATCGTGGGGCGTTTCCACGCGTTTGATTGGTGCCATGATCATGGCCCATGGCGATGACGATGGCTTGGTGATCCCACCGCTAGTGGCACCGATGCAGGTCATCATTGTTCCGATCGTACGCAGTGGACAGGATGCCGAAGCCATCCATGCTTATTGCGATAAGTTGCAAAAGCAGATCTCCCGGAAAAGACTGAAGGGACAAAACCTGCGTGTCAGCGTTGATAAACGGGACATGAATGGCGGCGAAAAAAAGTGGTATCACATCAAGCGCGGCGTGCCTGTCCGGGTCGAAGTCGGAATAAAGGAACTGGAGCAGAGCACGGTTTCTTATTCCTGCAGAGACAACAGCAAGAAAACGTTGAACGTAGAGATGAGCAGCTTTGTTAAAGACTTGCCAAAAATCCTGCAAACTATTCAGTCAGGCATGCTGGAAAGTGCCAGAAAAAAGCTGTCGAACAACACCAAAACAGCCACGACGCTTGACGACTTCAAACAAGCCTTCAAACGCAAGGACAAACTCAATACATTCGTACTCGCCCCCTTCGTCGATGATGAAAAAGTTGAGAAAGTCATCAGCGAACTGGGTGTAACCGTGCGATGCATTCCACTCGCTCAACCTAAGGTTGCAGCCACCTGCTTATTTACAGGTCAGCTCACCAAAACCTGGGCACTGTATGCGAAGTCATATTGATCCTTGATCACCAACTTCCAGGCACGGCTGGGATTTTCCTGCACTTGTCACCAAATGAAAAGAAACTGTCGCCGAATGCAGGGTCGCCGACCACGAAATCCGCGTAGAACACGTCGCGTATTCCTCTGATTTACATGCTCCACACCATAATAATAATCCGACCAGGGATCGCCCTTAATGCGCGTGAATTTGCCCGTAACCGACCATGAAAGACTGTTTCCCGCCGAACAACGCCTGATCTCCACCACCGACCTTGATAGTCGAATCACTTACTGCAATGACGCGTTTGTCGACATCAGCGGTTTCACCTACGACGAACTGGTCGGCCAGACCCATAACCTGGTGCGACACCCCGATATGCCGCCTGGGGTGTTCATTCATATGTGGCACACCATCAAGCAAGGCAAACCCTGGATGGGAATTGTGAAAAACCGGGCGAAAAATGGTGATTTCTATTGGGTCAGTGCCTATGTCACGCCCATCTATGAAAACGGCCGCATGAGTGGCTACGAGTCGGTTCGCTCGGTGCCCACCCGCGACCAGGTGCGTCGGGCATCAGCGCTCTATGCAAGGATGCGTGCGGGCAAGCCGATCGTCGCGCTGAGTGCGCGGATTTTCCGGCCACTGCAGCACGGTTGGCCATTGCTGGTGGCAGGCGCGGTTTCGCTGCTGGCTGATCAGTGGCTGCCAAAAGCGGCGGCCCAGGGGGTGCTGGTGGTGAGCCTGGGGATTGCCTGGTACCTGATCGAGTCCCGACAACGCAGCGCCATAAGACGTACCCTGGCCGAACATCCGAAAGCATTTTCCGATCGGTTGGTCGCCCTCACCTACAGCGACAACCATGGTCCCCAGGGTCAACTGGACATGGCCATGCTCAGTGAGGAAGCCCGTTTGCAGACAGCCTTGAGCCGGCTCGTCGATGCCGGGGTCAGTGTCAAGGCCAAGGCGGCACAATCGTCCGAGCTGTCGGGATTGCAGGCGCAATCGCTCGATCGTCAGCGCAACGAAACGGATCAGTCCGCCGCCGCGATCTCGCAAATGGCTGCTACCAACCAGGAAGTGACGCAGAACGTCATCAATACCGCCCATGCCGCCTCGGAGGCTGACCAGTTGACGAGGGACGGCAGCGAATTGGCCGGGCAAAGTCTGCGCGCCATGGAGGCCATGAACGCGGCCGTCAATGAAATCGGCCAGGCGGTCAACGCGTTGGCAAGCGAGACGCAATCGATCGGCAGCGTCGTCGACGTGATTACGTCCATTGCCGAACAGACCAACCTGCTGGCGCTGAATGCGGCGATCGAGGCGGCGCGGGCCGGAGAGCAAGGTCGCGGGTTTGCCGTAGTGGCCGACGAGGTGCGATCCCTCGCCCAGCGCACCCGCACCTCCACCGAACAGATCCACGGCATCATTGCTTCGCTGCACGAAGGAGCTGATCGCGCAGTTTCGACGGCCACACGCGGTGAGCAGATTTCCCGAGAAAGCATGCAGCGTGTCGAGGCGGTGCAGGCTGCCCTCGTCGGCATCAGCCAGGCCGTCAGTCGGATTACCGACATGAGCCAGCAGATGGCATCGGCGTCGGAAGAGCAAAGTCACGTGACTGAAGACATCAATCAACAGATCACGCGCATTGCGCAGCTGTGCGATCACAGCGCCGGACAGGCCAAGCAAGGTGCGGCCATCAGTCAGGACCTTGAAGAGATGGCCGAGTATCTGCACAGCCTGGCGGAGCGTTTTAACCGATAACCGTCAGTTCAGCGGCGGGCTGGCTCAGCCCGTCGCTGGTGCACAGGACTATGCAAATCCAAGGAACGACAGGACGACCACGACGACCACCACCAGCCCAACGATGTAAATAATGCTGTTCATCAGTCCACCTCTCAATCTGAACGGGATTGCGAAACGAGGGTGTGCCAACTTCCAGATTACCCACCTTCGCTTGTCACTCCATTCGACAACGCACAGGGCGCATTGTCCCAATCAGGCGTGGAGACACTATGCTTGTATCCAGCCAACCACTCCGGACATCGAAATGCCCGCCGACGAAACCACGCTCCTCCAAAGCTGGCAACACAACGCCCAGGCCTGGATCGAAGCCATCCGCAGCGGCGCCATCGAAAGCCGTCTGAAGGTCACGGACCAGGCAATCCTGCTGGCGATACTGGGCCGCCAGCCAGAGCGCGTGCTCGACCTCGGCTGTGGCGAGGGTTGGCTGTTGCGGGCACTGGCGGAACGTGGCATCGAGGCGGTCGGTGTGGATGGCGATGAGACGCTGGTCGAGGCGGCGCGGGCGGCGGGTTCTTCGCCGGTGCATCTGGCCAGCTATGAACAGCTGGTGGAGGCGAGAGTGGATGTTGGCCGCGACTACAACCTGATCTGCGCCAATTTTGCCTTGCTGCACCAGGACATCATCCCCTTGCTCGCGGCCATGAACGCCCTGCTCGCCCCCGACGGCGCGCTGGTGATCCAGACGCTGCATCCATGGACCGTGGCCGCGGGCGACTATCAGGATGGCTGGAGGGAAGAGACGTTCAGTGGATTCGACGGGCAGTGGCAACCCATGCCGTGGTACTTGCGAACCTTGTCCAGTTGGATCAATGCGCTGGACATGGCCGGTTTTCGGCTGGCCGGCCTTCAGGAGCCGCAGCACCCGCAAAGTCCCGTGCCGCAGTCGTTGTTGTTGGTGGCCGAGTCGCGGCTGTAGGAGCTGGCTTGCCAGCGATGGCGGCAACACGGCCACTACCCTATCGCCAGCAAGCCGGCTCCTACAGAGGTGTGTCACTCCACAAATTCAACATACCCCGCAAATCCTGTAGGAGCTGGCTTGCCAGCGATGGTGGCATCACGGCCACCATCGCATCGCCAGCAAGCCGGCTCCTACAGAGGTGTGTCACTCCACAAATTCAACATGGACCCGAAAATCCTGTAGGAGCTGGCTTGCCAGCGATGGCGGCATCACGGCCACCATCGCATCGCCAGCAAGCCATCAGTCCAACTTATTATTAATATTTAACGTCCCGGGCCGTGTCGCGGGTGTCCTGTTTGGTGTCGCGCTTGTCCTGGCGACAATCGGCACGGCTCTTTTCATCACCCTCTTTGCATTCTTCCTTGGTTTCCCTTGAGGCTTCGCGCCCTTCCTGCTTGGTGTCACGCGATTCCTGCCGTTGGTCAGCCTGGTCGGTCGCGTAGGCCGGCAACGACACGCCGTATACGCCAGCCGCGAGGGCCAGTGACGCCAGTACAGCCATGTAAAACCTGCGAATCATGAGCTTTCTCCTGTTCAAGAGTACTCAATCACTGGTTTTTCCCGGTCATTGACCGGGAACACACTTTCCAAAAAGATCCTCTGGAGTGGGAGTTTTAACGATAGTCGATACAGGCAACCCCACAAGCTCGGGGGTCTATACGGTCTAGAGCATTTTCTCCAGGCCGATCTTGTCGCTGAGCCAGGCCTTGAAGCTGCGCCATTTGCTACCGGGCTCCTGGCGCAAGACATGCAGGCGGCCGTCGTCTTCAGCGATCCAGACCACTTCGCCGTTTTCCAGGCGGGCCTGGTAACTCACCGCTGGCGCCATGCCCTCAAGCGCCAGCTTGCGCACGTAGCCGGCCAGTTCAGGGCTGTCGACCAGCACCCCGACTTCAGTGTTCCACAGCACTGAGCGCGGATCGAAATTGAAGGAGCCGATGAACACCTTCTGCTGGTCGAGGATCATGGCCTTGGTGTGCAGGCTGGAGTCCGAGCCACCACTGAGGCCAAAGGAAGAAGAACCACCGCTGGGGTCGTCCGGTTGGCGCCGCAGCTCATAGAGCTTCACCCCATGTTCGAGCAGGCGCTTGCGATAAGGCGCATAGCCGCCATGCACCGCAGGCACATCGGTGGCTTCCAGTGAGTTGGTCAACAGGCGCACATCGACCCCGGCATCGGCACGCCCGAGGAGGTAACGCATGCCGGATTGTTGTGGGACGAAGTATGCCGAGATCAGGATCAGCTCTTTATTGACTCTATCGAGCTCAGGCCGCAGTTGCGTGGTCATCAACAGCGCGCGAGCCGGTTCGTCGTCGGCCAGGACTTTGCTCGGGGCGTCCCACATCGCCGTGGCATTGGCCCAGATCAGCTCCTGACGCCAAATCGCCAGTTGCGGTTGAGTGCGGTAGGTCATGAGGTGGTCGTACAGAGCCTGGTTTTCGATACGCGTGCTCTGCAGTGATTGTTCCAGGCGTAGGCGGCTCTCCTGCAAGTCTTGAGCTGTCGGCTTGACGATAAGGAAGTCACTGATCGACCGGCTCAGGGCGCTGTTCCAGTATTGGTCGAAGCTGTGGCCCAGTTGATCGGCGACCGGGCCGAGGCACAACAGGTCCATGTCGGTGAAGTTGAGATCGGGCTTGGCGTCGAAATATTCATCCCCCAGGTTGCGGCCGCCGACGATCGCCGCGCTGTTGTCGGCCAGCCACAGCTTGTTGTGCATGCGCCGGTGCTGCTGCGACAGATTGAGCAGGCGGCCCATGGTGCGGGTCACCAGTGTGCTGCGCCCCAGATGCAAAGGGTTGAAGACACGGATATGGATGTTCGGGTGCACGGCCAGGGTCGCAATGACTTCTTCCTGGCCATCGCTGGCGGTGTCATCGAGCAATACGCGAATCCGCACGCCGCGATCGGCCGCCAGCAGCAGTTCCCACACCAGCGCCCGGGTGCTCAGGCCGTTGTGCACGATGTAGTACTGCACATCGAGGCTTTTCTGCGCATTGCGGATCAACTCGGCACGCGCCCGGAACGCTTCACTGCTGTTTGGCAGCAGGCGAAAACCCGACCGTCCCTCATGCTGGGCGGCCGCGGCCTGGATCGAACGCCCGAATGCCGATTCGCTGGCGGGTATGGCCTTACTGAACTCGTGGGGCAAGCGCGTTGGGGTGGCGCAGCCGGCGAGCAGCAGGGTGAGCAACAGCGCGGGGACGAACAAAGACATGGACAAGGGGCTCGTCCTCAACCTCGACGGGATGGGTGTTGACTTATTTCAGTAAAGCCCCGTTCAAGCGCGGTATTGCGATATTTTGCGATAGTTCCCGGCAGTGCCGGTTTTTTTTTCATGAAGGCTATTGGCTTCCATGGATGAGCTACCATAGCTAAACCGTTTTTTTTCTTTCGGGAGAAGATTATGCATCGATTGGTTAAACCGTCGGATTATGTTCTTCAGACTGCAATGGACAAAATGGTGTACATCCTGCCTTGGGAACGTCGACATTGCCCTGGTAATCCTACGGATGAGCCTGAGCAAGGCGCCCTGCTCTATAACCAATACATCCTGAACTTCCTTCATGGCCTGGAACCTCGAACGCCAGGTGAACGAATCATTGAAATTGCGCAATGGTGCCTGGCGTTAGCCGGAGAGCCTGCCAGGGCCCTGGCCGATGATTTGTCTGCGGCCTACCTCAGTCGGTACAGCTTTGTGCTGGCTGATATCTCAAGATACGATGATGAATCGAGAGAACTTCGCGGGCACCTGGCGCTCTGGCCTGACGAAATAAAAAAGATGCCAGCCAATCTGGTGATGGCTTTGCGAGCCCGGGCTGCAGGCCTTTTGTTGGGCTGACGCCCGGGATAACCAGAAATTGGGGCAGGCCAGCAAATAGACAGCTGCTGGCGCTCCCCAAGTGGTCAGGGCGTGAGATTAGGGATAGTCTCTGAGCGACATTATTTCGAACAGCCGAGCCATGACCCGCGCAGAGTTTTCGCCAGACGTTGAAGCCATCCGCACCATCGATGCCGTTCCAGTCATCCTGAGCATGGTCAAGCATCTCACCGGGATGCGCTTCGCCGCGGTAGCGAGAGTCACCGAAAGAAACTGGGTGGCCTGCGCCGTCGATGATTCAATCGATTTCGGCCTCAAGCCCGGTGGCGAGCTGGTCGTCCAGTCAACCATCTGCCACGAGATTCGCCAGCACCGGCAGCCCGTCATCTTCGGCCACGCCAGTGCGCACCCGGTTTTCTCGTTGCACCACACCCCCAGGACCTATGCGTTGGAGAGCTATATCTCCATTCCCATCATCAGGGCCAATGGCGAATTTTTCGGCACCCTGTGTGCCATCGACTCCGTGCCGGCGAATCTCGATGAGCCCGCGATCGCCAAGTCACTCACCCTCTTCGCCCAGCTGATCGCGATGAGTCTCGACGCCCAAAGCCATCTGCAGGCGACGCAAACCGCACTGGTCAATGCCCATGAACACGCAAGGCTGCACGAGCAGTTCGTCGCCGTCCTCGGCCATGACCTTCGCACGCCCCTGAGCGCGATCCGGATGAGCGCTGATCTGCTGGAAACCAGGGCAACGGAAAAACGCTCACTGAACCTGATTGCAGCGATCCGCAATAGCTCGACTCGAATGGGTGCACTGATCGAGAACGTGCTGGATTTTGCCCGGGGAAGGATGGGTGGCGGGATTCCGGTCAAGCGCCAACTGGTCGATGACCTGGGTCGCACGCTCAAACTGACGCTGGACGAAGTACAGGCCTCTCACCCCGAAGCGAAATTGACCCACGACCTGGATGTTCCGACCGGCGTCTATTGCGACGCGCTGCGCATCAGCCAGTTGCTTTCAAATCTCCTGGGCAATGCAGTGACCCATGGCTCGACAGCGGAACCTATCCGCGTGCAGGCCCATGCCGAGGGGAATGAGATGGTCATATCGGTGAGCAATCAGGGTGCCCCGATTCCACCGGCGTTGATGCCATTGCTGTTTGAACCCTTTACCCGGTCAGAAGCTGGCCAGCGCGGCGAAGGCCTGGGCTTGGGACTTTACATCGCTGCCCAGATCGCCACCGCGCACAAAGGTAGCTTGAGCGTTACCTCGACGCTGGAAGCAGGCACCTGTTTCGTCGCAAGATTCCCGGCTGACTTCAAATGGCTCAGTTGAATTTTTCTGAACTAACCTCCGTCTGCGCTCCTCTCCCGCTTACCATCAAACCCATTAGAGGGGCAGGACGTCATGAGAGCACTCACCTATCACGGCGCGCATAGCGTCAAAGTCGACAGCGTCCCCGATCCGGTTATCGAGGACAGCGACGACATCATCCTTCGCGTCACCGCCACGGCAATCTGTGGTTCGGACCTGCATCTGTATCGCGGGAAGATCCCGACCGTCGAGCATGGCGATATCTTCGGTCATGAGTTCATGGGCATCGTTGAAGAAACGGGCTCGGCCGTCACTGCCGTGCAACCCGGCGACCGAGTGGTCATCCCCTTCGTTATCGCTTGCGGCAGCTGCTTTTTCTGCCAGATGGATCTGTTCGCCGCCTGTGAAAAGACCAACACGGGGCGTGGCGCGATCCTCAACAAGAAAGCCATTCCATCGGGTGCCGCGCTGTTTGGGTTCAGCCACATGTATGGCGGCATCCCTGGCGGCCAGGCGGAATACGTGCGTGTGCCCAAAGCCAACACCGGGCCGTTCAAAGTCCCGGGCACCCTGTCCGACGAGAAGGTGCTGTTCCTTTCGGACATCTTGCCTACCGCCTTCCAGGCCGTGACCAACACCGGCATCGGCAACGGCTCGAGCATCGCCATCTATGGCGCAGGTCCGGTCGGCCTGTTGAGTGCAGCCTGCGCCAGAATGCTCGGTGCCGAACAGATTTTCATGGTCGATCACCACCCTTACCGCCTGGCTTACGCGCAGAAGACCTATGGCGTGATACCGATCAACTTCGATGAAGATGCCGACCCCGCCGACACCATCGTGCGCCAGACCAAAGGCATGCGCGGCGTGGATGGCGTGGTCGATGCGGTGGGTTTCGAAGCCAAGGGCAGCACCACCGAGACCGTGCTCGCCACGCTAAAGCTCGAAGGCAGCAGCGGCAAGGCATTGCGTCAGTGCATTGCAGCGGTACGACGTGGCGGGGTGGTGAGCGTGCCGGGTGTGTACTCCGGGTTCATCCATGGCTTCCTGTTTGGCGACGCCTTCGATAAAGGCCTGACCTTCAGGATGGGCCAGACCCATGTGCAGCGTTATCTGCCGGAGCTTCTCGAACACATAGAGATGGGGCGCCTTAGCCCTGAGGTCATTATCAGCCATCGACTGTCGCTGGAGCAGGCCGCCGAGGGCTACAGGATGTTCGACAAGAAGGAAGACGATTGCAGGAAGGTCATCCTGACACCGGACGATAACCGGATTGCGTTGCCCGAGAGCGACGACACCGCCGCAGTCCTGGCGACCTGATAATGCTCCCCGAAAAAGAGGACGAGATTTTCGTCCTCTTTCCAACTGTTGCTCAGGTTTCACACACCGCGGGTTGCAGGTCATCGCTTTTGCATGGCTCTTGCGACGTTTCCAACAGCAGTTGGTCCACGACTTCAGCCAGGGCGGCATGAACATCCCCAGTGCTGCGCAGGGCTCGTTGGTAAAGGTCTCGCTGGCGGTCTGCACTGGTGCCGTTGCGCAGAATTAGCCGGGCCTGGGCGAAGACGTTTTCCACACGCAGCTTGCGCGCCGTATCGCCAAGGATCTGCTGCGCCAGAAAAAGCCACTGCTCGGCCGAGAAGGTTCGATCGTACCCCTCGACAATGAATGACGCCTGTGTTCCATGGCGTTTCGCGCGCCAACGATTTTCCTTGAGGATCAAGCGGGACGTTTGCGAATAGGCCAACCCTGGTCGAGGTTGATCAATCGCATAGGCAACCAGCAAGCGAAACAATGAGGCAATGCACAAGGCATCTTCCAGCCGTGGGCAGGCATCCGTCATGCGCAATTCCAGGGTCGGATAGCGGCAAGCGGGCCGTAATCCCCACCAGCATTCGCTGGCCTGGGTGATGGTGCCGGTACGTATCAGCAAGGCGACGTAGGCGTCATAGGCAGGCGTATCTTCGAAGTACTCCGGTATGCCCATCCTCGGCCACTCGTCACAGGCTGTTTGCCGGTAGCTCATGAAGCCGCTGTCGGCACCGTCCCAAAAGGGCGAGGAGCTGCTCAGTGCGAGCAAAAGCGGCGTCCACGGCAAGACTTCGTTCATGACCTGTATACGATCAAGGTGACTCGGAATTTCAACGTGTACATGCAGACCGCAAAGCAGACTGCGCCGAGCGACCCGTTGATAGTCTGCAAACAGTTGAAGAAAGTGATGTTGCTCGGTGGCCTGTTGTACGCGCCAGTCAGCCAGAGGATGACTCCCTGCACAGAGCAGTCCCAGGTCATAAGACTCGAGCGAACGCCGCAGGCTTTTGCGAGCAGCCACAAGGTAGTCCCCTGCTTCATCCATGCAGGTGAAGATCGGCGAAGCCACTTCGATCTGGCCCTGGAACATCTCATAGGCGAAACAAGCCCCCATCGCCGCCTCGCACGCTTCAATCGAAGCCTTGGGTGGCTTATCGGTCATGCGCCCGGTGTCCAGATCAGTGATGAAGTATTCCTCTTCAATGCCGAACCTCAGCTGTCTGTCCATGGATGGGCCCTCAGTGATAGTCCTCTCCCGCTACGGCGCGCAGAAACGCCTCGTCCGCCTTTATTCGCAAATCGCGCCACTCTTGCCAACTGACAATGCGCTGGCGATCCATCTCATCCGATTGGCGCAGCAGTTCTTCGTGATAGGCATCGGGAGATTCCATGCGCAGCGCGATGTCATCGAGTGCTCGATGCCAGGCGTCCAGTGCACACAATCTTCGTTCCTGGGACGGCGTCAGCTGGTTCTTGAAGGCGTTCATGGCAGTGCAATCCCGGAGTCATTTCTGAATGGATCAACAGTGTTCGAGCCAGGTTCACGAGGGCCGACCAGAGGTGCCTGCTGCAAAAAGGGAGGCCGGCATTCGACCTCCCGCTTTGCACGCGACGCCTTACGACGTCCCCAGTCCACGGGACAGATCGGCCGGTTGACTGGCTACTGAGTGGCCATTCCCTTGCGGCTTCTCCACTTCCGCGTTTTCCGTGGTTTTAGTCACTGTATCGCGGACCGCTTCGTAGCCCTCCCGCGCCTGCTGCTTGACCTTGTCGGCCAGCCCGGCGCTGGTCTTGCCCATGTAGCGCTGCTCGGTGGCCGTCGAGGGTAACGCCGCCCCCAGCATGGCTCCCAAGGCGATGCCCGCGGCGGCAACCATCAGCGGCTGTTCCTTGAGCAACTGGCTGACTTGATTGCTCATCACCTGCGTACTGCGCACCAGGCGGTCGCTGGCGTCATGCATGGCATGGCTGATGTTTTCGCCGGCAGCGCCCAGGTTGTCGCCCAGGTGCGCCGCTTTGTCTTTCACACTCTGGTAGCCTTCCTTCAAGGTGTCCGCCGTCTCGTGCAAGTGCTCGCGCGCACTGTCGATGCCCTCGCCCAGGCCTTCGGTCCACTCCCCGACCTTGTTCCGTGTGGGGGCTACGGGATAAGCCGGACGAGGAGTCGGCGGACGGTTCTGGCTCATCATCAGCCATAACAGACCCACCGACGTCACTACCGCCGGAACGGGATTGTTGCGAACGCTGGTGCCCAGGTTGCTGAGGAACGTCGTGCCGTTGCTCTGCATGAACGACAACGCCTGGTCGAAAAACTGTCCCGGGGTGAATTTGCTTTCCAGCGCGTCGACGATGTTGCCGATGCTGGCACGCTGGGCATCGATTTCCCGCTCGATGGTCTCGGGGCTTTTTTGCGACTCGATGTCGAATTCAGTGGTCATGAGACTTTCCTCCGCAGCGCTTCCTGGTCTTTGTTCAAGGCGTCCAGCGTGCGATCAGGCTTGAAGTGGGACGGCTCGAACTGTTTTTTTCCGGACTGCAGCATGGCGAACCCCACGATCATCACCACGACACCAACGATGAGCGCAGCCAACCACGGCGCCATGAACATGCTCAAGGCGTAGACAGCGGACATCAGCAGGATGATGAACCCCGCCAGCAGCACGATCGCACCACCGGCGACACCGGCAATGCCGGCCTTCAGCGTCGTGAGGCTCTCCTGCAGCTCGGCCTTGGCCAACGCCAGTTCCTTGGTGAACAGCGCCGGCACTTCGCGAGTCAGCTGACGCAGCAGGCCGACGACCGAAGCGTCAGGCTCCGGGCTGGGCACAGGTCTGACGCCCGGCAAATCTTGATCTTCTCTGTTCATCACAGCGCTCCTTTATAGGGTGTGGAAGCGGGTGTCGAGTTCGTTGCGAAGTCTGATGGATGATCCTGTGCATTCGGCGAGGCCGGCGTGATGCCGGTGGCCAGGCCAGGATTTTCATCAGTACGTGATGGAACGGAGGTTTCGTAGGGGCGTTGCGCGCCGAATCCACCTGACGGCGGCATTGAATGCCCTGCTGCCGGGTCGCCAGCATCGCTGAGCGTCGCTGCCGGCGCGGCCCCGGCCTTGAGAAAACGCGACAGGCCGAAGCCCAGCGCAATGCTGCCGGCAATGAACAATGCCGGGTTGTTGCGCGCCAGTTCGGCGCCGTCATGCAGCAGCTGTTCCGCACTTTTCCCGCGCAGATTGCCCGCCAGCCCGCTCATGGACTCCGCCATGTCCGCGAGGTAGTCGGACATGCCCAGCCTGTCCTTGTCCTGCAGTTCTGAAACGAAGGATTTTGCCCCTTCGGCCAGTGCCTCTATCTGGTCTGCTGCCGTGTCACGGTATTGGCCAAACTGTTCATCCGCCTGCTGTCTTGCTCCGCCAAGCGCCTCCGTTACGTTTTCCTTGAGGTGTTGAAAGTCTGGGGAGTCGGGTTTGTCTGCCTGGCTCCCGGTCGTGCTGTCTGCAGTATTCATGTCGTCCCTCGCCTTCTGATTGGAGAAAAAGCGTTAGCAGGGTTCGCCACGAATCAGCCGCAGCCCCCCTACTGCTGATGACGGAGCGACGTCATGGGGAGTTCCAACAGAATGATGAGTGAGAGGTACATCTCGATCGGGCAGCAAATTTCCTGAACTGTTGCGCGCCGCAGGCTTCTATCGGTAGACCGCGTTGGTCATCCATCCCAGAACCTACTCCGGAGCGCTTGATCATGACGGATCAACCACAGAGCGACAGTGCATCAAGCCAAGAACGTCCCGCCAGCCGTGTCAGCGAGGGGCTGCCCTATCCGTTGGGCGCAACGTGGGACGGCTCGGGCGTCAACTTCGCGATTTTTTCCGCGAATGCCACGAAGGTCGAACTGTGCCTGTTCGACGCCGACGGCCAGGCAGAAATCGAGCGCATCGCCCTGCCGGAATTCACCAACGAGATCTGGCACGGCTACCTGCCCGACGCCCGGCCTGGAACGCTGTATGGCTATCGGGTGCATGGCCCCTACGATCCGGCCAATGGTCATCGATTCAACCCCAACAAATTGCTGATCGACCCCTACGCCAAGCAGATCTCGGGTGAACTGCAATGGGACGATGCGCTGTTTGGCTACACCGTCGGCCATGCAGACGGCGACCTGTCATTCGATGAACGCGACAGCGCACCTTTCATGCCCCGCTGCAGGGTCATCGACCCGGCCTTCACCTGGGGCAATAGCGCAAAACCCAACGTGCCTTGGGAAAATACGGTTTTCTACGAAACCCACGTACGCGGCTTCAGCAAACGTCATCCTTCGGTGCCAGAGCCTGATCGTGGCACCTTCGCCGCTTTCCACCAGAACGACGTGGTGGAATACATCCGCTCACTCGGCGTGACCTCCGTGGAACTGATGCCCGTGCATTACTTCCTCGATGACAACCACCTGCTGGAAAAAGGCCTGCGCAATTACTGGGGCTACAACACTCTTGGCTTCTTTGCCCCCCATGCGCGCTACATGGCGGGTCAGTCGATCGGCGAGTTCAAGATCATGGTCTCGCGCTTTCACAAGGCCGGGCTGGAGGTCATCCTCGATGTGGTCTACAACCACACGGCCGAAGGCAACGAGATGGGGCCGACCCTGTCGCTCAAGGGCATCGACAACGCCAGCTACTATCGACTGATGCCCGACGATGCGCGCTACTACATCAACGACACCGGTACGGGTAACACACTCAACATGAGCCACCCTTGCGTATTGCAGATGGTGACTGACTCCTTGAGATACTGGAGCTCAGAGATGGGCGTGGACGGGTTCAGGTTCGATCTGGCGACCATCCTCGGTCGCGAGCCTGAAGGATTCAGTGAGGGCGGTGGCTTTCTCGATGCCTGTCGCCAGGACCCGGTCCTGGCCAAGGTCAAGCTGGTCGCCGAGCCTTGGGACTGTGGCCCTGGCGGTTATCAGGTGGGCAACTTCCCACCGGGGTGGATGGAGTGGAACGACAAGTTCCGGGATGTCTCCCGTGCCTTCTGGAAAGGCGACGATGACATGCTGGGCGACTTCGCCAAGATCTTTCTCGGCTCGGGCGAGCAGTTCAATCGGCGTGGTCGCAAGCCGGCTTCATCGGTCAATTTCATCACCGCCCATGACGGCTTTACCCTCAATGACCTGGTCTCCTACAACGAAAAGCACAACGAGGCCAACGGCGAAGACAACCGCGATGGGCACTCCGATAACAGGTCGTGGAACTGCGGGGTCGAGGGGCCTACCGAGGACCCTGAGATCATCGAACTGCGCTATCGGCAGATGCGCAACCTGCTCGCCACGTTGTTCCTTGCACAGGGTACGCCCATGCTCCTGGCGGGAGACGAGTTCGCCCGGACCCAGGGCGGCAGCAACAATGCCTACTGCCAGGACAGCGAGATCGGCTGGATAGACTGGAATGTGAGTGAACAAAGCAGTGAGCTGCAAGAGTTTGTCCGCTACCTCATCGAGCTGCGCAACCGCCACCCATTGCTGCGGCGAAATCGTTTCTTCACCGGCGAATACGACGAAAGCCTGGGCGTCAAGGACGTCAGCTGGCTGCAGCCGGGTGGCGAGGAAATGGGTGTGGAACAGTGGCATGACGGCAGTAACCGCTGCATGGGAATCCTGCTCGATGGGCGTACCCAGACCAGCGGCATTCGCCGCGAAGGCGTGGATAAATCGCTGCTGATCATCGTCAACGCCCATCACGACGTGGTGAATTTCACCCTGCCGGAAGTGCCACAGGGCCAACAGTGGATTTTGCAGCTGGACACCAACCAGGCGCAGCTCGACCCTGGGGAATCGTTTTCGTTTGGCGATGAGTATCAGGTAACCGGACGCTCGATGCTGATGTACGAGCTGAAGAAACCTTCGACGAAAAAACGCAAGTAGGACGCCCCAGACAGGGGGATGTGCCAGGCACGGCATTTGTGTACAACGCCGATCAACTGTAGGAGCTGGCTTGCCAGCGAAGGCGCCGGGTCAGTCGACATCGATGTCGAATGTCAGACCGCTTTCGCTGGCAAGCCAGCTCCTACAGGGGATCTTCGTCAGACCCGAGATCTTCGCCAAGCACGGAATTTGTGAACGACGCCGACCAATTGTGGGAGCCGGCCTGAACTGCGATGGCTGATGTTCGAGCTGAAGAAACCTTCGACGAAAAAACGCAAGTAGGACGCCCCAGACAGGGGATGTGCCAGGCACGGCATTTGCGTACAACGCCGATCAACTGTAGGAGGGAGCCCCAGAGGCCCGGATGTTGTACTC
>NZ_JAXDEO010000060.1:0-33217 GCF_035064975.1 Pseudomonas sp. YuFO20 | reverse complement strand
GCAGGCTGCGATCTTTTGATTTTGTTTTTCAAGATCAAAAGATCGCAGCCTGCGGCAGCTCCTACAGGGGATCGCATGCACCATAAAAACAATAAAAATGCTGATTCAGAGGCTGACTGTCATGGCCGTACCTGCCACCGCGCTATCCCACGACGCCATCATCCAGGACTCCTGGTCCCGCTGCCGCGCGTTCGGCCTCGATCACCAGAGCACCCCGGCGTTCGACCAACTGCCGGCTGAAGGCATCGCGCAGTTGCTGGAGAGCCAGCATTCGTTGGTGCAGACCACCCATCAGGAAGTGCTGCCGTATTACGAAAACATCCTCAGCAACTCCAACTGCCTGATCATGCTCGCCGACAATCAGGGCCAGGTGCTGACGTCCTGGGGCACCCAACGGTTTATCCAGCCGAACCTGACCCGTGGCTTCAGCGCGGGCGCCAGTTGGATGGAGCGCTGCAGCGGGACCAATGCGATCGGTACCGCCCTGGCCTGCGAGCAGGCGGTGCACATCGAGCACGATGAGCACTTCCTCAAGGCCAACCGCTTCATGACCGGCTCCGCCGCGCCGATTTTCGATGCCGAGCGCAAGGTCATCGCCGTGCTCGATGTGTCCAGCGACAGCTACCTGCCGCCCTCCCATACCCTGGGCATGGTCAAGATGATGAGCCAGACCGTGGAAAACCGGCTGATCCTCAACCTGTTCCACGGCCAGCATTTTCAACTGACTTTCAACACCGGCCTGAACAACCTCGACAGCCAGTGGGCCGGCTTGCTGATTTTCGATGAGAGCGGCCAGGTGCTGTCCGCCAACCGCCGCGCCGACAACCTGCTTGGCGTGCGCCTGTCGCGGGTCAGTGTCGAGAGCCTGTTTAAGGTCTCGCTGCTGGAGCTGCTGAACCTACCCGAAGGCCTGCCCTTCTCGCTCCAGGCCTCCGGACGCAATCGTTTCCAATGCTTGCTCAAACGTCCGAAACAGGTGCCGATCCAGGCCAGAGTGTTCGTTGAACCTGCCGTACAAGCACCGGCGGCGATCAGCCTCAATACTTTGCATTTTGGCGACAGCCGCGTGGAAAAAGCCGTACGCCAGGCCGAGCGCTTGCTGGAAAAAGACATTCCGTTGTTGATTCATGGCGAAACCGGGGTCGGCAAGGAAGTGTTCGTCAAAGCCCTGCACCAGGCCAGTTCGCGCAGCAAACAGGCGTTCATCGCCGTGAACTGCGCCGCGATCCCTGCAGAACTGGTGGAATCAGAACTGTTCGGCTACGAAAAAGGCGCGTTCACCGGCGCCAACCAGAAAGGCAGTATCGGCCTGATTCGCAAGGCCGACAAAGGCACGCTGTTCCTCGATGAAATCGGCGACATGCCGCTGCCGACCCAGGCCCGATTACTGCGGGTACTACAGGAGCGGTGCGTGCAGCCCGTGGGCAGCAGTGAGTTGTTCCCGGTGGACATCCGCATCATTTCCGCGACCAACCGTTCTTTGCGTGAGCAGGTGCAACTGGGGCGTTTTCGCGAGGATTTGTACTACCGAATCGGCGGCCTGACCCTGGAACTGCCGCCGTTGAGAGAGCGCAGTGACAAGGAGGCGCTGTTCAAACGCTTGTGGGAACAGCACCGCGAACCGAGCCAGTGGGCCGGGTTGAGTCGCGAGGTGCTGGAACTATTCAGCCGTCACCCGTGGCCGGGGAATTTAAGGCAGGTCAGCAGCGTGATGCAGGTGGCGCTGGCCATGGCCGAGGAACAACCGGTGCGGCCGGAGCATTTGCCGGATGATTTCTTTGTCGATCTGGAGATGGAGCCGGTGGAGACGGCGGAGCCATTGGCGGTGGATCTTGATGATGCCGAGGCGTTGAATCGGCAGTTGCAGGCGGTGGGGGGGAATATTTCGCATCTGGCGCGGCGGTTGGGGGTTAGTCGCAATACCCTTTACAAGCGGTTGCGCCAGGCTGAGCGATGAGTTGGTCGGACGGGCCTCTTCGCTGGCAAGCCAGCTCCTACAGTGTCCGTGGTGTACGAAATGTTGGCGAACGACGCGACCTTGTAGGAGCTGGCTTGCCAGCGAAGACGCCAGCCCAGACACCACCACAAGTACGCCATTGCGAAAAACAAAAACCCGCACAAGGCGGGTTTTGTTTGTAACGCAAGCACCAATCAGTCAGCCAAACGCCAGGTCGTCCCACCCTTGCCGTCTTCCAGCACCACGCCCATGGCGGTGAGTTGGTCGCGGATGCGGTCGGATTCGGCCCAGTCCTTGCCGGCACGTGCCGCCAGGCGCGCGGCGATCAGCGCTTCGACTTCAGCCGCATCCACACGCCCTTCGGCGCCAGCCTGCAGGAAGTCATCGGCTTCGAGCTGCAATACGCCCAACACGCTGGCCAGTTCTTTCAAACGGGCAGCCAGGCCGGCCGCTGCGTTGAGATCGCTCTCGCGCAGGCGGTTGATCTCGCGGACCATCTCGAACAGCACCGCGCAGGCTTCCGGCGTGCCGAAGTCGTCGTTCATCACCTGGGTGAATCGCTCGACGAAGGCTTCTCCACCAGCAGGAGCAACAGTCGGCAGGCCTTTCAACGCGTGGTAGAAACGCTCCAGGGCGCCCTTGGCGTCCTTGAGGTTGTCTTCCGAGTAGTTGATGGCGCTGCGGTAGTGGCTCGACACCAGCAGGTAACGCACGACTTCCGGGTGGTACTTGTCGAGCACATCGCGAATGGTGAAGAAGTTGTTCAAGGACTTGGACATCTTCTCGCCATTGATGCGGATCATGCCGCAATGCATCCACGCGTTGGCGTAGGTCTTGCCAGTGGCCGCTTCGCTCTGGGCGATTTCGTTTTCGTGGTGCGGGAACTCGAGGTCGCTGCCGCCGCCATGAATGTCGAAGGTCTCGCCCAGGCAGCAGGTCGACATCACCGAGCACTCGATGTGCCAGCCCGGACGCCCGGCGCCCCATGGCGATTCCCAGCTTGGCTCGCCCGGCTTGGCGGCTTTCCACAGCACGAAGTCCAGCGGGTCCTGCTTGGACTCGTCGACTTCGATGCGCGCGCCGATGCGCAGGTCTTCGATTTTCTTGCGCGACAGCTTGCCGTAGCCCATGAACTTGCCGACGCGGTAGTACACGTCGCCATTGCCCGGGGCGTAGGCGTAGCCCTTGTCGATCAGGGTCTGGATCATCGCGTGCATGCCAGGGATGTGGTCCGTGGCGCGCGGCTCCATGTCCGGCTTCTTGATGTTCAGGCGCGCTTCGTCTTCGTGCATCGCCGCGATCATGCGCTCGGTCAAGGCTTCGAACGACTCGCCGTTCTCATTGGCCCGGTTGATGATCTTGTCGTCGATGTCGGTGATGTTGCGCACATAGGTCAGGTCGTAACCGCTGAAGCGCAACCAGCGGGTCACCAGGTCGAAGGCGACCATACTGCGACCGTGCCCCAGGTGGCAGTAGTCGTACACGGTCATGCCGCACACGTACATGCGCACCTTGTTGCCATCGAGCGGCTTGAAGACTTCTTTGCTCTTGGTGAGCGTGTTGTAGATCGTTAGCACGTTATTTCCTTGAATCACTGGCCCCAGGAGTCACGCAGGGTCACGGTACGGTTGAACACCGGAGCGCCCGGTTTCGAGTCCTTGATATCCGCGACGAAGTAACCTTCGCGCTCGAACTGGAAACGGTCTTCCGGCTGTGCATTGCCCAGCGAGGGTTCAGCACGACAACCGGTGAGTACCTGCAGCGAGTCAGGGTTGATGTTGTCCAGGAAACTGGCGCTGTCTTCGGCCTTCTCCGGGTTCGGAGAACGGAACAGGCGATCGTACAGGCGCACTTCGCACTCGACGCTGGCAGCGGCCGGCACCCAGTGCACCACGCCCTTGACCTTGCGGCCTTCAGGGTTCTTGCCCAGGGTGTCCGGATCGTAGGAGCAACGCAGTTCGACGATGTTGCCATCGGCGTCCTTGATCGCTTCGTCGGCGCGGATCACGTAGCTGCCGCGCAGGCGCACTTCGCCGTTCGGTTCCAGGCGCTTGTAGCCCTTTGGCGGCTCTTCCATGAAGTCTTCACGGTCGATGTAGATTTCCCGGGCGAACGGCAGGACGCGCACGCCCATGTCTTCTTTCGGGTGGCATGGCAGTTCGAGGTTCTCGACCTGGCTTTCCGGATAGTTGGTGATCACGACTTTCAGCGGACGCAGCACGCACATGGCGCGCGGGGCGCTCTGGTCGAGGTCGTCACGGATGCTGAATTCGAGCATGCCGAAGTCGACCACGCCGTCGGAGCGGTTGGTGCCGATCATTTCGCAGAAGTTGCGGATCGACTTCGGCGTGTAGCCACGGCGGCGGAAGCCCGACAGCGTGGACATGCGCGGGTCGTCCCAGCCGTTGACGTGCTTTTCATCGACCAGCTGCTTGAGCTTGCGCTTGCTGGTGATGGTGTAGTTCAGGTTCAGGCGGCTGAACTCGTACTGGCGCGGGTTGGCCGGTACTGGCAGGTTGTCGAGGAACCACTCGTACAGCGGACGGTGGCTTTCGAATTCCAGGGTGCAGATCGAGTGGGTGATGCCTTCGATGGCGTCCGACTGACCATGGGTGAAGTCGTAGTTCGGGTAGATGCACCACTTGTCACCGGTCTGGTGGTGATGCGCGTGACGGATGCGATACATGATCGGGTCGCGCAGGTTCATGTTCGGCGAGGCCATGTCGATCTTGGCGCGCAGTACCCGTGCACCGTCCGGGAACTCACCGGCGCGCATGCGGGCGAACCAGTCGAGGTTCTCTTCAACCGAACGATCGCGGAACGGGCTGTTCTTGCCCGGCTCGGTAAGGCTGCCGCGGTATTCCTTGGCTTGTTCAGGGGTCAGGTCGTCGACATAGGCCTTGCCGGACTTGATCAGCTCCACCGCCCAGTCGTGCAACTGGTCGAAATACTGCGAGGCGTAGCGCACTTCACCGGACCATTCGAAGCCCAGCCACTTGACGTCGCTTTCGATCGCGTCGATGTATTCCTGGTCTTCCTTGGCCGGGTTGGTGTCGTCGAAACGCAGGTGCGTGACGCCGCCGAACTCCTGGGCCAGGCCGAAGTTCACGCAGATCGACTTGGCATGGCCGATGTGCAGGTAGCCGTTGGGCTCAGGCGGAAAACGGGTGACGATCTGCGTGTGCTTGCCCGAGTCCAGGTCTGCCTGGATGATCGGCCGCAGGAAGTTGACCGGTACGGCAGGGCCGGTCTTGGCATTCGAGGTAGGGTCGACAGTGGGCTTGCTCATAGGATCCTTGAACGTACTGGTGCGTGGCCGTAATGAAGGCCGGACAAAACAAAGCCGCTATCATAGCCGATGCCGTCAAGTACCTGACAGAGCGCACCCTGTAAACCGTCGTATTTAATAGGCCGTAAATGAAAAAACAGCCTCGAAATTCGCGCCTGTCACGCTAAACTGCGCACCTTGGCCGAGACTGGCTGAACCGGTTGCGGGACCCAATGTTCCAACACCACGAATTCCTCTTGATGAGTAACGATCATGACCCAAGTCAAACTGACTACCAACTTCGGCGACATCGTCCTCGAACTGAACGCCGACAAAGCCCCGATCACCGTGGCCAACTTCGTCGAGTACGTTAAAGCCGGTCACTACGAAAACACCGTTTTCCACCGTGTCATCGGTAACTTCATGATCCAGGGCGGCGGTTTCGAGCCAGGCATGAAAGAAAAGAAAGACAAGCGCCCAAGCATCCAGAACGAAGCTGACAACGGCCTTTCCAACGACAAGTACACCGTCGCCATGGCCCGCACCATGGAGCCGCATTCGGCTTCCGCGCAGTTCTTCATCAACGTGGCTGACAACAGCTTCCTCAACCACAGCGGCAAGAACGTGCAAGGCTGGGGCTACGCGGTATTCGGCAAAGTGACCGCCGGCACCGACGTTGTCGACAAGATCAAAGGCGTGGCCACCACGTCCAAGTCCGGCCACCAGGACGTACCGGCAGACGACGTGATCATCGAGAAAGCCGAGATCATTGAGTGATACTGCTGATTTCAGACTTGCATCTGGAAGAGGAGCGCCCGGACATTACCCGGGCGTTTCTGGATTTGCTCGCCGGACGCGCCCGTTCGGCGAATGCTCTCTACATTCTGGGCGACTTTTTCGAGGCGTGGATTGGCGACGATGCCATGACGCCGTTCCAGCGTTCCATCTGCCAGGCCCTGCGCGAGTTGAGCGACAGCGGCACGGCGATTTTTCTGATGCACGGCAATCGCGACTTCATGCTGGGCAAGGCGTTCTGCAAACAGGCCGGCTGCACCCTGCTCAAGGATCCGACTGTCGTGCAATTCAATGGCGAACCCGTGCTTTTGATGCACGGCGACAGCCTCTGCACCCGCGATGAAGCCTACATGAAGCTGCGTCGCTACCTGCGCAACCCGATCACCCTGTTCATCCTGCGGCACCTGCCGCTGCGTACCCGCCAAAAGCTGGCGCGCAAGCTGCGTAGCGAAAGCCGCGCGCAGACGCGGATGAAGGCCAATGACATCGTCGACGTCACGCCCCTGGAGATTCCGCGGATCATGCAGCAATACGGCGTGAAAACCCTGATCCACGGCCATACCCACCGCCCCGCCATCCACAAGCTGCAGCTGGGCGAACAGGCAGCCCGGCGCATTGTGCTGGGGGATTGGGACAAGCAGGGTTGGGCGTTGCAGGTGGATGAGCAAGGGTTTGCGTTGGCGCCGTTTGATTTCGTAACACCGTAAAGATCAAAAGATCGCAGCCTTCGGCAGCTCCTACAGGTGTACACATAACCCTGTAGGAGCTGCCGAAGGCTGCGATCTTTTAGCAGTCAATGTCCTGCAGAAGCAGGCCCCGCCTTCGCCGCAAACGGCGGTTTCGCCAGCCAGACGATCACGATCAACCCCATGAACGCCCATCCCAGCAACGTGAAGTAATCCACGGTGGAGAGCATGTACGCCTGGCTGGTCAGCACATGATCGAGCTGCGCATACGCCTGGTTGCTCGCCCCACCCAATGAATGCAGGGCCTCGCGGGTTGCAGGCTCATAGGTGCTGATACTTTCGCTCATGTACGCATGGTGCTGGTCGGCCCGGCGGATCCAGATCCACGTGGTCAACGACGCCGCGAAGCTGCCGCCCAGGGTCCGCAGGAAGGTCGCAAGGCCCGCGCCATCGGCGATCTGGTTCGGCGGCAGGTCCGACATCAGGATGCTCAGGGTCGGCATGAAGAACAACGCCACGCCAATCCCCATGAACAACTGCACCAGGGCGATGTGCTGGTAGTCCACTTCGTTGGTGAAGCCGGCGCGCATGAAACAGCTCAAGCCGATGGCCAGGAACGCAATGCCCGCCAACAAGCGCAGGTCGAACTTGTGCGCGTATTTGCCGACAAACGGCGACATCAAGACCGGCAGGATCCCGATCGGCGCCACCGCCAGGCCGGCCCAGGTGGCCGTATAGCCCATCTGGGTTTGCAGCCATTGCGGCAGGATCAGGTTGATCCCGAAGAACCCGGCGTAGCCCAACACCAGCACCAGAGTGCCGATGCGGAAGTTGCGGTAGGCGAACAGCCGCAGGTTGACCACCGGGTGGCGGTCGGTCATTTCCCAGATCACGAACACCGCCAGGGCAATCAGCGAAATGGCCGCGCCGATGAGGACGAAGTTCGATTCGAACCAGTCGAGGTCGTTACCCTTGTCGAGGATAATCTGCAAGGCCCCGACGCCGATAACCAGGCTGATCAAGCCGACGTAATCCATCGGCTGATAACTGGTCACCACCGGCCGTGCCTTGAGCTGCGAACGCACGACCATGACCGCGAAGATGCCGATTGGCACGTTGATGAAGAAGATCCACGGCCAGCTGTAGCTGTCGGTGATCCAGCCGCCGAGGATCGGGCCTGCAATCGGCGCGACCACCGTGACCATCGCCAGCAACGCCAGGGCCATGCCGCGCCTGGCCGGTGGATAGACGGCGATCAGCAGCGTCTGGGTCATCGGGTACAACGGCCCGGCCACCAGGCCTTGCAGCACCCGGAAGCCGATCAGCTCCGGCATCGAGGTGGAAATACCGCAGAGAAACGAGGCCAGCACAAACAGCACGGTCGCCCACAGGAACAGCTTCACCTCACCGAACCGCCGGCTGAGCCAGCCGGTCAGCGGCAACGCGATGGCGTTGCTCACCGCAAAGGAGGTGATGACCCAGGTGCCCTGCTCCGAACTGACACCCAGGCTGCCGGAAATCGTCGGCAGCGCCACGTTGGCGATGGTGGTGTCGAGCACCTGCATGAAGGTCGCCAGCGACAGGCCGATGGTGCTCAGCACCAGGCTGGGGGGCGTGAAAGACGCGTTATTGCTCATCGCGAATCCTTTGAAACCTGTTGGGCGCTGCGTCTGTTACAGACGCAGCTGACCTTTGTGGGAGCGAGCCTGCTCGCGATGGAGTGTCAGTCGACATTGATGTAGCTGACCCACCATCGCGAGCGAGCTCGCTCCTACAGGGGGGGCGGTGTGATGGCGAATCAGCGATGCACGGTCTTGCTGACCGCGGCGCTGTTGTCGTGGATCAACTGGGTGATCATGGCGTCGGCCTCGGTCAATTGGCGGTCATAGATGCCGGTGCTGAACGACGCCTTTTGCGGCGGCTGTTGCGCCAGCACCGGGCCACTTTGGTCACGCAGGTTCACATCGACCAGGGTCGACAGGCCAACGCGCAACGGATGCTCGGCCAGCTGCTGGGCGTTGATATGAATGCGCACCGGTACCCGCTGCACGATCTTGATCCAGTTGCCGGTGGCGTTCTGCGCCGGCAGCAAGGCAAAGGCGCTACCGGTGCCGGCACCGAGGCTGTCGACGGTGCCGCTGTATTTCACGCTGCTGCCATAGAGATCAGCTTCGATGTCCACCGGTTGGCCGATACGCATGTCACGCAGCTGGGTTTCCTTGAAGTTGGCGTCGATCCACAGTTGATCCAGCGGGATCACCGCCATTAGCGCCTCGCCCGGTTGCACCCGTTGCCCCAGTTGCACGCTGCGCTTGGCAACGTAGCCGGTGACCGGCGCGATCAGGGTGCTGCGGGCGTTGTTCAGGTAGGCCTGGCGCAATTGCGCCGCGGCGGCCATCACGTCCGGGTGCGAGGAAACCACGGTGTCATCCACCAGTGCGCTGGAGGTCTTGAGCTTCTGTTGCGCATTGGCCAGGGCGTTCTGTGCCGAGGTCAGGTCGTCACGGGCGTGGGACAGTTCCTCCTGGGAAATCGCCCCGCCGACGGCAAGGTTTTTCCGCCGATTGAAGTTGTCCTGGGCTTTTTGCACTTCGGCCTGTTGCGCGTTGACCTGGGCTTTCATGCCGTCGACGTCGCTGTACAGGCCGCGAACCTGACGCACGGTGCGGGCCAGGTTGGCCTGGGCACTTTGCAGGCCGACTTCGGCGTCATTCGGGTCGAAGTTCACCAGCACCTGGCCTTCGTGGACCAGATCGCCATCGTCGGCGCCGATGCTGACGACGGTGCCGGTTACCAACGGGGTGATTTCCACCACGTTGCCGTTCACATAGGCGTCGTCGGTGCTTTCGCTCCAGCGCCCGTAGAACTCGTGGTAAGCCCAGACGCCCGCGCCGCCCAATACGACCACCGCGGCCAGGACCAGCAGCATGAACTTGCGCTTGCCCGAATCGGGATTGGCAGGTTGGGTTTCAGGGGTTGAAGTTGTATCGGCAGTGGCCATGACAAATACCTTGAATTAGTGGGTCAGCGTGGCTGGCGCGGCGTTGGCCGAGGCAATGGCCTCAGGCTGGAAACCGCCACCCAGCGCCTGTATCAGCTGGATCGACAGGTCGATCTGCTCGGCATTCAGGTTGGCCAGCTGACGCTGGGCCTGAAGCAACTGCTGCTCGATGCTGAGCACGTCCAGGTAGTTACCGATGCCGGAACCGTAGCGCTGGACCACGGTGTTGTAGGAATCCTGGGCGATGTCGGTGGCGTGCTGCTGGGCAGCGATCTGCCGACCGATATCACGCAACTGGTTGATGCTGTCGCTGACGTCGCCCAGCGCCCTGACCAGGCTTTTGTTGTACTGCGCCACCGCCAGGTCGTAGTCGGCGTCGCGGGAATCGAGGTCGGCGCGCAGGCGGCCACCGTCGAAAATCGGCACGGAAATCGTTGGTGCGACATTGAAGAAGCGGCTGGCCGAACCAAACATCGCATCCCCCAACAGGGATTCGGCACCGGCCGCGGCGCTGAGGTTCAAGTTCGGATAAAACTGCGTCTTGCCGGCGTCGATATTCTTGCTCGCCGCCTCTACCCGCCAGCGCGCGGCCACCAGGTCCGGACGCCGTCCGAGCAGTTCGGCCGGCAGTACCGACGGCAAGGCCACGGCACCGGGCTTGAGAATGTTCGGCCGGGCGATTTCATTGCCGCGATCCGGGCCTTTCCCCAGCAGTACGGCTAGCGCTATCTTGGCGCTTTGCAGGCGTTTTTCGGCGTCGATCAGATTGGCCTGGGAGGTGGCTTCCAGGCTTTCGGTCTGCTGGAACTGATACTGGCTGTCGATCCCGGAGCTCAGGCGACGCTGGCTCAGGTCGAGCATTTGCCGGGTGCGCTTGAGGTCTTCGGCGGACAGGTCATGGACGATGTGCGCCTGGCCCAGATCGCTGTAGGCGCGGGCCACGTCGGCGGACAGGGTCAACTGCGCGGCCTGCTGATCGACTTCGGCGGCACGGGCCTGGCCCAGCGCGGCTTCCCAGGCATCACGCTGACCGCCCCAGAGGTCGAAGTTGTAATTGAAGGTGGCGCTGACGTTGCGCACGGTGGCGTAGTTGTCGCCCTGCCCCAGCGGGTCCTGGTCTCGGGCCAGACGCGAACGGCTGACGCCGGCGCTGGCATCCAGGGTCGGCATCCGCGCGGCGTCGGCGGCGTAGGCCGCGGCGCTGGCCTGGTGGGCGCGGGCGTCGGCGATCTGCATGTCGGGGCTGTCGTGCAGGGCTTCGCGGATCAGGCCGTCGAGCTGCGGATCGCCGAGACTGGTCCACCAGTCGCTTTTCGGCCAGGCCGCTGGCGACAGCGTCACGCCGCTGAGGGATTGCCCCGCCTTGAGGTTTTTCGCGTCGAGGCTGACGCCTTCGGTGGTCAGGCCACTGTAGCTGGCACAACCGGCCAGGCTCATGGCCAACAGCACCAGGCTCAGGCCGGTGCGCAAGGTTTTACTGTTCATTGGTCACCTACCCGCAGCAGGGTGATCGAGTCACCGGCCGCTATCAGGATTTTCTTGAGGATCGACTCCAGGGTTTTCAGTTCTTCCGGCGTGATGGCGCCGGCCAGTTCATTCATGGCCTGGGCGCCGATGTGCGGCAGACGATCAGCCAGTTTCTGGCCTTCGTCGGTCAGCACCAGCTGAACCTGACGACGGTCTGCCTCGGAGCGTTGGCGGGCGAGGAAACCTTTCTGTTCCAGACGATCGAGCATGCGGGTCATCGAACCGCTGTCCAGGGACAGGTGCCGGCACAGCTCGCCAGGCGAATCGACGCCGTACTGGGCGATGATGATCAACACCTTGAACTGCGCGGCGGTGATGCCGTGGGGTTCCATGTGCGTGTCGATGATGCGGTCCTTGAGCAGCGCGGCGCGCCCCAGCAGCAGGCCGAGGTGGCAATTGTGGAAGTCGTCTGGCGTGAAATGTTTCATCTGAACACCAATTAGCTGCCTAGGCAGTGAATGTATGTCGAGATATTACTGCCTAGGCAGTCAATGTCAACGTAATAGTTAGGTTGCTTTGTAATTAGTTGACCAATGGCGTAGGGTATTGCGTCATATAAAGGGACGTCGTCGCCCTGAAACCCGCTGGAAGCAAAACTATCTATCTGGTTAAACTACGCCGCCGCGGCTCCCGGAGCCCGCCTGAAGATCACGGGGACATCACAGTGGCCGTTAGACCGCCCAAGCATTCGCGACTCACGCCGCGCTGGCCATCGTTGCGCCGCCTGTTCGACAAGGGATCAGCCGGGGCTGACCGTCACTGCGCGAATGCCCGGGTCATTCACGACTACTTCCACCACAAGGCCGGTTCCCAGGGCTACACCCTCAGCCACAGCCAGCAACGGGTGATCGACTGCATGGCGCAGCACGCCTCGACGCTGTTGGGCACGCCGGGCAAAAAACTGCCCGGGCTCTACCTGCATGGCGCTGTCGGGCGTGGCAAGAGCTGGCTGCTCGACGGTTTTTTCCAGGCGATCCCCCTCGCCCAGAAGCAGCGCCTGCACTTCCACGGTTTTTTCGCCCGCCTGCACCAGGGCATGTTCAGCCATCGCGAGCAACCGGATGCGCTGGCGACCACACTGGATGAGTTGCTGAGCGATTGCCGGGTGCTGTGTTTCGACGAGTTTCACGTCCACGACATCGGCGATGCGATGCTGATCACGCGGCTGTTCAAGGCGCTGTTCCAGCGCGGGATCCTGCTGCTGGTCACCTCCAACTACCCGCCGGAAGGCCTGCTGCCCAACCCGCTTTACCATGCGCGCTTCAAACCG
The DNA here is from genome assembly GCF_035064975.1 of Pseudomonas sp. YuFO20. Lineage (NCBI taxonomy): Bacteria > Pseudomonadati > Pseudomonadota > Gammaproteobacteria > Pseudomonadales > Pseudomonadaceae > Pseudomonas > Pseudomonas sp. YuFO20. The sequence continues at coordinate 20,713 of NZ_JAXDEO010000060.1, read as the reverse complement.
GTGATCGACCTGATCAATGCGCGCATGCAGGTCATGGAAGTCGGCGGGCCGCACGACTATCGCAGTCAGGCCAGAACCCATGCGCATCAACTGTTCACCCAGGGCCGATACGTCTGGCCCGCGACGCTGGCGCAACGCCAGGCAGCGAACCTGCCGGCGCCGAACGGGCCGGCCATTGCCCTGCCGGTCGGCGCTCGCCATCTCTCGGCCCGCTACTGCGAAGGACGTACCGTCGGCTTCACCTTCGGCGACCTGTGCGATCACCCAACAGCGGTCATGGATTATCTGGAACTGTGCCGGCGCTTCGATCACTGGATCATCGACGACCTGCCCGACCTCGCCGACTGCACGATTGCCGCGCAGCAGCGTTTCATCAATCTGGTCGACGTGTTGTATGACCAGGACAAGCACCTGACTTTGCTGGGCCAACGCTCCCTACGCGAAAGTTTGGGTGGTGACGCGATTGACCTGGCGCGTACGCGTAGCCGGTTGGGGCAGTTGGTGGAGGTGCGGGAGGGGGTTTGACTGGGGGAAACACACATCTGTAGGAGCCGGCTTGCTGGCGATGCGATGGTGGCCGTTATGCCGCCTTCGCTGGTCAGCCAGCTCCTACAGGTGATCGGGTTAGCTGCGAGAGATGTTTAGCCGGCCAGGCCGACAAACATATCCTGCACGTCATCATGGTTATCGAGGCCTTCAAGGAAAGCTTCGACTTCAGCCATCTGCTCATCGCTCAAGCCGCTGACCGGGTTCTTCGGCTGGTAGCCCAGCTTGGCCGACAACACGGTGAAACCTTGCTCAGGCAGGGCTTTTTGCACGGCATCCAGGTCCGTAGGTTCGGTCAGGAACAGCGTCGCGCCGTCTTCGCCCGGCTCGAAATCCTGGGCACCGGCTTCGATGGCGGCCATCTCCGGATCGGCGTCCGGGGTGTCCGGCGAGGCTTCGATCATGCCCACGTGGTTGAAGTCCCAGGCCACCGAACCGGAAGCGCCCAGTTGGCCCTTGCGGAAGGCCACGCGGATTTCAGCGACGGTACGGTTGATGTTGTCCGTCACGCACTCGACGATCAGCGGCACCTGGTGCGGCGCGAAGCCTTCATAGGTCACGCGATGGTATTGCACGGTCTCGCCCAACAGGCCCGCACCCTTCTTGATGGCACGATCCAGTGTTTCCTTGGGCATCGAAGCTTTCTTGGCCTGTTCGACCACCAGACGCAGGTGTGCGTTGGTGGCGGTATCGGCACCGTTGCGCGCAGCAATGGTGATTTCCTTCACCAGTTTGCCGAAGATCTTGCCCTTGGCGTTAGCTGCCGCTTCTTTGTGTTTAACCTTCCACTGTGCGCCCATTACTCACTCTCTTGTCTATGGCGCCGAAACATCTATTGGCCGACGCATGCCGCCAAGTTTATACGGCCTAAAGTTGGCAATCGACCAAAAAATCTCATCCACGGATCGACATTTTTACCGATGGTTGTAGGGCGATTCTGAAATTTCGCTTAGCCATGTCCACAAGGCCTGCAGGTTTCGTACCCTCGCAGTCCCTACTCCATGGTAGAAGCGCGATCGATGCACAACGACAAGGAAAGTCCCTTCACCCTGACACTCCTCGACGACCACCTCAGTTTGCAAGTGGTGCAGTTCAGCGGTCGCGAGGCCCTCAACCAACCCTATCGATTCGATATCGAAGTGATCGGCCTGGCACCGGCCCTCAACCTTGAACGGCTGCTGCAACAACCGGCGCTGCTCGACCTTGGGCAAGGCCAGGGCATTCATGGCGTGCTGCATAGCGCCAGCTGCGAACATCGAGGGCGTGGCCGGATAGGCTATAAACTGGTGCTGGTGCCGGCCCTTCAAGCGCTGGACCGAATCCGATCGCGGCGGGTCTTCCAGCGTCTCAGCGTGCCCATGATCCTGCGCCAGCTGCTGGAGGAACATGACATGCCTGCAGACAGCTATTGCCTGGACCTGGCAGACGGGCACTATCCCCTGCGGCCGTTTTGCATTCAGTACGAGGAAACCGACCTGGCCTTGCTGCAGCGCCTGTGCGAGGAAGAAGGCATTCACTACCACTTCGAACATTCCGCTCAGAGCCATGTACTGGTGTTGGCCGACGACAACATGAGCTTTCCCCAGGAGCCGCTGCTGATGCCGTTCCAGGGTGATGACAGTACTCAACCGGCGATCAGCGAGCTGTATCAGCGCCACGCTGCACAAGCCGTTTTCCCACGAACGAATGCGAAAAATCGCGGTGCTTCGCAGGTCGGTGAAGGCGCAGCCAATCACGCTTTCACCCACACGAGCGCGCCCCGCTCCACTCAGGAGCAACGTCATCACCATCAACTCGACCGCCGCGATCTGCAGCGCATGCGTTGCCAGCAGTTGCAGCTTCACGGCCAAAGCAATCAGCCCCTGTTACGCAGCGCCTGCATCGTGCAAGTGGCAGATCACCCCGTGCCGGGGTTCAACGATCAATGGCTGGTCTGCGAGGCGCGACACCAGGGACAGCAGGGTTCGATCCTGGCTGAGGACAGCAGGCCCCGGCGCTATCACAATCAGTTCACGGCCATTCCCTGGTCGACGGTATTTCGCCCACCCCTGGACCAGGCCAGGCCGCGCATCCCCGGCTTTCAGCCTGCACGGGTTTGTGGTCCGGCCGGACAGCACGCGGCACAGGATGATCAAGGTCGTTTGCAGGTAAGTTTGTGGCCCGACACGGATGTCGATCCCGCAGAGGGCCTCTGGCTACCTGTCGCACTGACAGTGTCCCAAGCCCCAACGGAACCGATCCAGCTGCCCATGGCTGGCAGCGACGGCTGGGTCAGTTTCCTCGACAGCGACCCCGACCGCCCGGTGTTCTGCGCCAGCACCGGACAGCGCCGCAGCCCGCCAGCGGTGCGCGCCGACACCCGCCACAGTGACACCCGCCTGCTGCTCGACTGGCTGATCAATCGCCCGGACGACTGAGCCTCAGCCCTTGTCCGCCTTGCCGGCCGCGGCGGCGAATTTCGCCAGGCGCACGTCCAGGTGCCGTGGCCGACGCCCGTGGTCCTCGGCGCGCTCCTTGCGGCGGATGGCGTTGCGCACCATCAACGAGCCGAGATAACGAATCGGTTCCGGCGGGAAAAAGCCCAGCGGTCCGCTTACCAGCGGCGAGCGGGTCCAGGGGTTATCCAGGCCCTGGACCATCGAAGCGAGGATCTGCCCGCCCATGTGGCAAGGCCCCACCCCGCTGCCCGAATAACCAAAGCCGTAGAACACGTTGCCACTGGCGCTCATCTGCCCGAAGAACGGCAGCCCGGTCACCGAGCGGTCCGAGGGACCGTTCCAGGTCGCTTCGACCTTGACCTCGGCAAAGGCCGGGAAAAAATCCGCCAGGCTGCGCTGCAACAGGCCGGCATAGGGTGACGGCTGATCGAACACCGGCAGCATGCGCCCACCATAGGCGAAGGTGTTGCCGCCCTTGCCGAGCATGATCCGGCCGTCCGGGGTGTTGTGGTAGTAGTGCACGAAGATCCGCGAATCGAGCACCGTGACGCCGCTGGTCAAACCGATTTCGCTGAGCAGGTCGGGCCGCGGCTCGGTGATCAGCATGTCACTGGAAACGATCGCCACGCTGCGTTCGAACTGCGGGAAGGCCCGGGCCATCCAGGCGTTCATCGCCAGCACCACCCGATCGGCGCGAATGGTCCCGTGCGGGGTCTGAATCCCCGCAGGCTTGCCCTCCTCCAACCCGGTCATGGCGGTGTTTTCGTGAATCCTCACGCCCAGTTGCAAGGCGACCCGGCGCAAGCCACGCACCAGCTTGCCCGGTTGCACACTGGCGGCCGCCGGGGAAAACCAGCCTTCCAGGTGCTTGGCCGAACCAGCCATGCGCTGCACATCGGCCACGGGGCGCTGGGTGAACGAGTTGATGCCGTGGCGTTCCAGCGCGGCAATGACCGCGTCGGTGGAGCCGCATTGCGCGCGGTTGGTGGCGGTGTAGAGGGTGCCGTCAAGACGATAATCGGCGTCCACTCCATACTGCTCGCAGAAGGCGCCGATGGCGTGGATGCTGCGTTCGGACTCCTTGACCAGCCGCACCGCCTCGTCAACGCCGAACAGTCGCTCAAGGGTAAAGTACTTGGCCGACCACGACAGCGCACATCCACCGTTGCGCCCACTTGCGCCGGCGCCGCAGATGTCCGCTTCGATCAGCACGATGTCCAGTTCCGGATCCTGTTCCTTGAGCATGATCGCGGTCCACAAGCCGGTATAACCGCCGCCGACGATGCACACGTCCGCGCGGCTGTCGCCTTGCAGTGGCGGACAGGTTTCCGATGCATCCGCCTTCAAGGCCTGGTCCAGCCAAAAGGGTCTCATGGGTCAATCTCCAGTCAATTGTCCACACGCCAGCCTGCCGCAAGCGCAGCAGGCGACGCGGGAGAGGATTCAGGTACGCAGGGGTTTGATGGTCATCGCCCGGTTGGGGACGTAGGCAAAGTGAGTACCCTGGCCCCCGGGGCGGCTGTTCCAGTGGGGGACCAGCACCAGCGCCGAGAACAGCGCGCAGCCAGCGAAGACAATGAACACGGTGACGGTATCGAAGTAGCCTGGCAGCAATCCGCCGAGAATCGCCCCCACCGAGCCGCATCCATTGACGAACCCGGCCGCCGTGGCGCCAGCCTTGGCGGTACCGAAATCGATGGCGGCCGCGCCGCTGATCATCGAGTCAGGTCCGTAGAGCGTCAGGCCCATGACGAACAACAGCGCCACCACCAGCATCACGCTGCCGGTTTGCAGGGCGCCCATGAAGAAGGCGAGCGAGACGGTCAGCGCCAACAGGCTGATGACACAGGCCGGCATGCGCCGGGCGCCGAACAGCTTGTCCGAGGCCAGGCCGATCATGATCGGCCCGAGCAACCCGGCCAGTTCGAACGCGGTCGGAATGATCGCCGCGCCGACCTTGCCCACCGAGGGCATCTGTTCGAACACGATCACCGGGCCCCAGAGCAGAATCGCGTAGCGCGCCGGTTTCAACATGAAGTACGCCAGGCCAAGGATCAGCACGGTGCGGTTGCGCAGGATTTCCTTGAGCGGCTCCAGCACGCTGATCTTGCTTTGTGCATACGCCTCTTCTGCGCTCAGTTCGGGCTCCGGCTCCACGGCCGGCAAGCCCACATCTTCAGGTTTGTTGCGTTGGAAAATAAAAAACAGCACGGCGACCAGCCCAACCACCGCCGCACTGGAAATGAACGCTGCGTGCCAGGAGCCGATCAGCGTGTAGGCCCACCATCCGGCGAATGGCGATGCCACCAGTCCGCCAAAGGCGTAGCAGGAACTCCATAGACCCAGCACCCGCCCGCGTTGCTCGGACGGAAAGAAACTGCCGAGGTTCTTGCACAGCCCCGACCAACCGGTGGACTGCGCCAGGCCTTGAATCAGCATGCAGGTGGCGAAGATCGGCAAGGTGGCGAAACTGCCCATCACCAGCGCGGCCGCTGCCGATATCAGCAAGCCGCCAAGGACCACCACCCGCGGCCCGAAGCGGTCGGCCAGGATGCCCCAGGTGAATTGGCCGATGGCGTAGGCGGTCAGGTAAATCGCGTCGAGGTTGGCCATGGCCATCTTGTCGAGCATGAACGTCGGGTCTTCGCCGATGCCGAGCTTGGCAACGGAAAACGCTTTGCGGGTGAAGTAGAAAGCGGCGTAGGCGAGCCAGGTGATCGCGAAGATCTGCACGCGCCAACGCTTGATGGTGCCGATGTGCTTGTTCATTGTGGTTCTGACCTCAGGGTGTGAGTGTGCCGGCAGAATTGGAAGAAAACGCCTGTGTTTTTATTGTTGAGCACTGCGAAATCACCTTGTCCCTGTGGGCGATTCCGGTCAGATGAGTCCTGTTGTTGCACGCACAGGCTCATGGCACCCGCGCTGTTCGACTGAGCAGTCACCGGGGCTGAGGTCGATCAAAACAATTACTGATTAATAAGTGAAATCGATTTATCGTATTTCCAAAATAAGCTCAGCTTGTTACTGGAGATTCCCATGTCGGTTTCCCACGCCCAGCTCAAAGCCTTCCATGCCGTGGCCGTGCATGGAAGCTTCACCAAAGCCGCCGAGCGTTTGTTTCTCACCCAACCGGCGATTTCCGACCAGGTGCGCAAACTCGAAGAACGCTACGGCGTGTTGCTGTTCCATCGCAACAAACGCTCGGTACGCCTCACCGACCTGGGCGAGCGTTTGTTGAGCGTCACCCAGAAACTGTTCGTGATCGAAGCCGAGGCCCAGGAGCTGTTGCAGGATTCCCAGGCGTTACAGACCGGCAGCCTGATCCTGGCGGTGGATGCGCCGGTGCATGTGCTGCCACAGATCGCCCGGTTCTGCGAGCGCTACCCCGGCATCAGCGTGAAGATCGAAACCGGTAACACCGATGAATCGCTGTTCCGCCTGTTCAACTATCAGGCCGACCTGGCATTGCTCGGCCGCGAGGTGAGTGACGAGCGATTGATCTCGCTGCCGCTGCGCAATGACCCGATGGTGGCGTTCGTGTCGCGCAATCATCCGTGGGCGGATCGCGAGTCCATCACCCTCGCGGACCTCGACGATACGCCGCTGGTGCTGCGGGAAATCGGTTCGGTGACCCGCCAGACCCTGGAAGAAGAAATGGCCGGCGCGGGGTTTCGCATTCGCCCTGCGATTCAGGTCGAAGGTCGGGAAGCTGCGCGGGAGGCGGTGGTGGTGGGGATTGGTGTGGGCGTGGTGTCGGCGGCGGAGTTCGGTGCTGACTCGCGGGTGTGCGCGTTGCCGATTGTCGATTGCAAGCGGCGCTTGACCGAGACGCTGGTGTGCTTGCGTGAGCAGAGTTCGCGGCGGGTGGTGGCGACGTTTCTGCAGATGGTTCGCGAGAGTCTTGTGTAGGCAGGTCTGGCCCTATCGCCAGCAGGCTGGCTCCCACAGGGATTCATGCTATTCACCCATCTTGTGTACGACGCAAAACTCTGTGGGAGCCAGCCTGCTGGCGATGCAGGCAACGCGGTCTAACTGGCAGGCGCCAAGCCGAAAAACGCCTGAATCAAGCGCAAATCCCGCCGCCGCTCCATGCACCCCATCATGTGCCGATTGACCAACCCGTCACCAATGATCGGCACCGCCGCCACCCGCGGGTCATGGCTGACCTCCACCGACGACACCACCCCCACCCCCAATTCGGCAGCGACCGCCTCGGTCACCGCTTCCCGGCTGTCCAGCTCCAGCAACACCCGCGGATTGACCTGTGCCTGGAGGCAGGCTTCATCGAAGGTGCGTCGGGTGATCGAACTCGGCTCACGCAGCACCATGATCACCTGGTCCAGTTCCTTGAGCGGCACGCCTTGAGTGCGCCGCGCCCAGGCATGACCTTCGGGCACCAGGGCGCAGATCCGCGATTCGCTCAGGGCTTGCAAATGCAGGCCCTTGCGCGGCTCGACTTCGGTCAATACCGCCACGTCGGCATGCTCGGACAACAGCGCCGCCAGGGTTTCCTGGGCATTGCCCAGGCGCAGGTTGACGGTGATCCCCGGATAACGCGCGCGCAGGCTCGCGAGCATCGGCATGACCATGTGCGGGCCGTCCGCCGCCACTTCCAGGCGCCCGGTGAGCAACTGCCGGTTGGCCTCCAGCATCGCTTGCGCCTCCTCGGCCAGGCCGAACATCGCCCGGGTGATCGCCGCCAGCTTGGTGCCCTCCTCCGTCAACTCCACCCGTCGTGCGGTGCGGCGCAGCAGGGTGATCTGGTAGTGCTCTTCCAGCGACTTGATGTGCCCGGTGACCGCCGGCTGGCTGATGAACAACCGCGCGGCGGCGCGGGTGAAGCTGCCCTCCCGGGCCACGGCATCGAACGCGCGGAGCTGAAACAAGTTCATGAATAACTCTCACTGATGGCTGGCATAACAACAAACAATTTGATTGATAACTCGGCAAATTGCAATTTAAGCCCCGTAGCTTCATCCCATCGATTGCGAGGACACGAGAATGAGTACTGCCGCACCCATCCTGCTCACCCCCGGCCCGTTGACCACGTCGCCCCGCACCCGTCAGGCGATGATGGTTGACTGGGGTTCATGGGATGACCGCTTCAACCAGCTGACCGCCAGCCTCTGCGAACAACTGCTGGCGATCATCAACGGCGCCGCCAGCCATCACTGCGTGCCACTGCAAGGCAGCGGCACCTTCGCCGTCGAAGCGGCGATCGGCACCCTGGTGCCCCGTGACGGCAAGATCCTGGTGCTGATAAACGGTGCCTACGGCAAACGCCTGGCGAAGATCTGCGAAGTACTCGGGCGCTCGTTCAGCACTTTCGAAACCGCCGAAGACGAACCGACCACCGCCGCCGACGTCGACCGCCTCCTGCGCGCCGATACCGGCATCACCCACGTTGCCCTGATTCACTGCGAAACCAGCACCGGCATCCTCAACCCGCTGCCGGAAATCGCCCAGGTGGTCGAGCAGCACGGCAAGCGCCTGATCATCGATGCCATGAGCTCCTTCGGCGCGCTGCCGGTAGACGCTCAACAGGTGCCGTTCGATGCGCTGATCGCCGCTTCCGGCAAATGCCTGGAAGGCGTGCCGGGCATGGGTTTCGTGTTCGCTCGCAAAGAATCCCTGGCCAACGCCGCCGGCAACTCGCACTCCCTGGCGATGGACCTGCACGACCAGCACACCTACATGGCCAAGACCGGGCAATGGCGCTTCACCCCGCCGACCCACGTGGTCGCCGCGCTGCACGAAGCCCTGCTGCAATACAACGAAGAAGGCGGCCTGCCCGCCCGGCACCAGCGCTACGCCGCCAACTGCCAGGCCCTGATGGAAGAGATGGCCGGGCTGGGCCTGCGCAGCTTCCTGCCGGCCGCCATCCAGGCGCCGATCATCGCCACCTTCCATGCGCCGAAAGATCCGCGTTACCAGTTCAAGGAATTCTACGAACGAGTCAAGGCCAAGGGTTACATCCTCTACCCGGGCAAACTGACTCAGGTCGAGACGTTCCGTGTGGGCTGCATTGGTCATGTGCAACCTTCAGAAATGCGCGAAGCCGTCGCGGCCATCGGCGAAGTATTGCGCGAGATGGAAGTGCTAGAGATCTAACCCACATCACTTTTCCCCTGTGGGAGCGGGCTTGCTCGCGAAAGCGGAGTGTCAGTCGACATCATTGCTGATTGTCAGACCGTATTCGCGAGCAAGCCCGCTCCCACAAAAAGCAACCCATCATTAGCCAGTTGCCACAGGATCTGATCACCATGAACTACACCAACCCAACCAAGCTGCAAGCCGCCATCCTCGACTGGGCCGGCACCGTGGTCGACTTCGGCTCGTTCGCGCCGACGCAGATTTTCGTCGAGGCTTTTGCCGAGTTCGACGTCCAGGTCTCCATCGAAGAGGCCCGTGGCCCGATGGGCATGGGCAAGTGGGACCACATCCGCACCCTGTGCGACCAACCGCAAGTCGCCGAGCGCTATCGCAATGTGTTCGGCCGTACGCCGACCGACGATGACGTCACCGCCATCTACCAGCGTTTCATGCCCCTGCAGATCGAGAAAATCGCCGAACACTCGGCGCTGATTCCCGGCGCCCTGGACACCATTGCCGGCTTGCGTGAACAGGGGATCAAGATCGGTTCCTGCTCCGGTTATCCGAAACAGGTCATGGACAAGGTCGTCGAACTGGCCGCCACCAACGGCTACGTGGCCGACCACGTGGTCGCCACCGACGAAGTGCCGAACGGCCGCCCATGGCCCGCCCAGGCATTGGCCAACGTGATCGCGCTGGGCATCGACGACGTCGCCGCGTGCGTGAAGATCGACGACACCGTGCCGGGCATCCTCGAAGGTCGTCGTGCCGGCATGTGGACCGTCGCGCTGATCTGCTCGGGCAACGCGCTGGGCCTGGACTATGAAGGCTACCGTGCCCTCGGCAGCGATGAACTGGCCAGCGAACGCAAGCGCATCCACGCCCTGTTCGAAGGCTCGCGCCCGCACTACATGATCGACACCATCAGCGATTTGCCTGAAGTGATTGCCGACATCAACAAGCGCCTGGCCAAAGGCGAAATGCCGCAAACCAACTGACCAAACGCGTATCGCCCCCTGTAGGAGCTGCCGCAGGCTGCGATCTTTTGATCTTGTTTTCAAGATCAAAAGATCGCAGCCTGCGGCAGCTCCTACAAGGCATTCAGCGTCAGAGAGCCTTCAAGCAAACCCGGTGAAACAGGATTACAGTTAAAGCACACCGTCGATCAAGAACGGGTGGCTTCAAACCGGACCTGTGAGGAACACCGTATGCCGTGGAAAAACTCCGACTCGCGCTACAGCACCGTCTCGATCGCACTGCATTGGTTGATGCTGGTCCTGCTGGCGCTGGTTTACGCCTGTATCGAACTGCGCGGCCTGTTTCCCAAGGGCAGCGGTGGTCGAACACTGATTGTCGAATCGCACTTCATGCTCGGCCTGACCGTCTTCGTGTTGGTCTGGCTACGCCTGTTCGCCCGCAGCCTTGGCCCGGCACCGCAGATCTTTCCGGCGTCACCCAAGTGGCAAACGCTGTTGGCCAAATTGATGCACTGGGCGCTGTACCTCTTCATGATCGCCATGCCGATCCTGGGCTGGCTGGTCACCAGCGCCAAAGGTAACCAGGTGATGTTCTACGGCTTCGACCTGCCCCTGCTGGTCGCGCAAAACAAGGACCTGGCCAAGCAGATCCAGGGCTGGCACGAACTCGGTGGCACCCTCGGTTACTGGCTGATCGGCCTGCACGCCGTCGCCGGGCTGTATCACCACTATGTGGTGGGCGACAACACCCTGCTGCGAATGATGCCCAAGCGGGTCAACAGCAATACCGGAAGCTGACGCAAATCAAATGTGGGAGCGGGCTTGCTCGCGAAGGCAGTGTGTCAGTCAATTAACGATGCGACTGATGCACCGCCTTCGCGAGCAAGCCCGCTCCCACAATGGATTGCGGTGCTTTTCAGGTTTTGGAGCTGAAACCCCGGCGGCCCTGCAAACCACCGGTGTGGATAAAGATCAGCCGCGTGCCTGGGGCAAACTTGCCTGCCTCTACCTGCTGTTTCAGCGCCAGCAACGCCTTGCCGGTGTACAGCGGTTCCAGTGGAATGCCGCTGGCCTGTTCGGTCTGCTCGATGAATTCAAGCAATAGCGAATCGACCTTGGCAAAACCACCGCGGCTGGCGTCGAACAGTTCATAAGACGGATGATTCACCCCCGCCTGCGCCAGGATGCGCTCGACCTGCTGTGCCACCCCATGATCGTCCGGCACCGCCAGCGCACCGTAGACCGAGTGCTCGCCCGCTTCGGCCATGACCAGGCCAGCCAGGGTCGTGCCGGTGCCGCAGGCCAGCCACCAGCCGTCGTAGTCGTTCCAGCCCAGGTCATTCAGTTGCCGGCAGGCCAATGCCTTGAGCGGCAGGCAGCCCTGTGCACCCGGCAACCCGCCGCCGCCTTCAGGCACCGCCAGCAAGTCGGGATACTGCGCCTGCCATGGCGCCCAGAAACCCGCCTCATGCCGCGCCCGATAGCCGGCAAAACCGAGCCAGTGCAGGTGCATGCCGAACGCCTGCAAATCGTTCACCGTCGGTGTTTGCTGAGGGTGCCCGCGCAACAGGCCGACCGTGGTAAAACCGAAGCGTTTGCCGGCAGCGGCCAGGGCATGCAGGTGATTGGAATGGGCGCCGCCGAGGCTGATGATGCCCTTGGCGCCTGCCTGGTCAGCGGCTTTGAGGTGTTCGGTGAGCTTGAACCATTTGTTGCCGCTGATCAGCGGGTCGATCTGGTCCAGGCGCAGGATGGCGAGTTCGATGCTGGCTGCGGTGAGCCAATCAAGGTGGAGGCGATCGAGTGGGGCTTGGGGTAGCCAGTCGGAAGGAACAATCATCAGCGCTGGGCGACCTGAAAAAACCCCATTCTACCAGCCGATAAAAAACCCTGTAGGAGCTGTCGAGTGAAACGAGGCTGCGATCTTTTGATTTTTAAAAGCAAGATCAAAAGATCGCAGCCTTCGGCAGCTCCTACAGTTCAGCAGCCAGTCGCGAACCCTGATTGATCGCCCGCTTGGCATCCAGCTCCGCCGCGACGTCCGCGCCGCCGATCAGATGCACGTTCTGCCCCGCCGCCACCAGGCCTTCCTGCAACTCGCGCAGCGGGTCCTGCCCGGCGCAGATCACAATGTTGTCCACCGGCAGCACCTGCGACTCACCGGTTTCGCCGATGCGGATGTGCAGGCCTTCGTCGTCGATCTTCAGGTACTCGACGCTGTTGAGCATCTGCACCTGCTTGTTCTTCAGACCAGTGCGGTGAATCCAGCCGGTGGTCTTGCCCAGGCCGTCGCCGACCTTGGATTTCTTGCGCTGCAGCAGGAACACTTCGCGGGCCGGGGCATGGGGCGCCGCCTTGATGCCGGCGACACCGCCGCGGGCTTCCAGGTGCGTGTCGATGCCCCACTCCTTCCAGAATTCATCGCGGTTCAGGCTGGTGGCCTGGCCCTGGTGAACCAGGAATTCCGAGACGTCGAAGCCGATACCGCCAGCGCCGATCACCGCGACTCGCTTGCCCACCGGTTTGCGCTCGAGCAGCACGTCCAGATAACTCAACACCTTGGCGTTCTCCACCCCCGGAATCGCCGGCAAGCGCGGCGCAATACCGGTCGCCAGGATGATCTCGTCGTAGCCGCCCTCGACCAGTTTCGCCACATCGACGCGGGTGTTCAGGCACACCTCGACGTTAGTGGTCTGCAGCTTGCGACCGAAGTAACGCAGGGTCTCGAAGAACTCTTCCTTGCCCGGTACCCGCTTGGCGACATTGAACTGACCGCCGATTTCGCTGGCCGAATCGAACAGCGTCACCGCATGGCCACGCTCGGCCGCCACGGTCGCGGCGGACAACCCCGCAGGCCCGGCACCGACCACGGCGATTTTCTTGATCTGCTGCACCGGCACATAGTTGAGTTCGGTTTCGTGGCAGGCACGCGGGTTGACCAGACAGCTGGTCAACTTGCCGCCGAAGGTGTGGTCCAGGCACGCCTGGTTGCAGCCGATGCAGGTATTGATTTCATCGGCGCGGCCTTCGGCGGCCTTGTTGACGAAGTCCGGGTCGGCGAGGAACGGCCGCGCCATGGAGACCATGTCGGCATCGCCCTCGGCAAGGATCTGCTCGGCGACTTCCGGGGTGTTGATGCGGTTGGTGGTGATCAGCGGAATGTTCACCGAGCCGCGCAGCTTGGCCGTGACCTTGCTGAAGGCCGCGCGCGGCACCTTGGTGGCAATGGTCGGGATTCGCGCTTCGTGCCAGCCGATGCCGGTGTTGATGATCGTCGCACCAGCCTGCTCGATGGCCTTGGCCAACAGCACGATTTCGTCCCAGGTGCTGCCGCCCTCGACCAGGTCGAGCATCGACAGGCGGAAAATGATGATGAAGTTAGGGCCAACCGCCTCACGCACACGGCGCACGATCTCCACCGGCAGGCGCATGCGGTTTTCGTAGCTGCCGCCCCAGCGGTCGGTGCGGTGGTTGGTGTGGGCGGCGAGGAACTGGTTAATGAAATAACCTTCGGAACCCATGATCTCGACGCCGTCGTACTCGGCCTGCTGGGCCAGGGTCGAGCAGGTGACGAAATCGCGGATCTGCTTCTCGATGCCTTCCTCGTCCAGCTCCTTGGGCTTGAACGGGTTGATCGGCGCCTGGATCGCGCTTGGCGCAACCTGTTTCGGGCTGTAGGCATACCGCCCGGCGTGGAGGATCTGCATGCAGATCTTGCCGCCCGCCTCGTGTACCGCGCGGGTGACGATGCGGTGCTTGAGCGCTTCTTCCTCGGTGGTCAGCTTGGCCGCGCCGGAATACACACCACCCTCGTCGTTCGGGCCGATACCCCCGGTGACCATCAGGCCGACTCCGCCACGGGCACGCTCGGCGAAGTAGGCCGCCATGCGCTCGAAACCGCCGGGCTTTTCCTCAAGGCCGGTGTGCATCGACCCCATCAGGGTGCGGTTGCGCAACGTGGTGAATCCCAGGTCCAGCGGGGCCAACAGGTGCGGGTAATGGGCGGCGGTCATCGGTAACTCCACAGCGAGCGATCACGGGAAAAGCGGAAGCTCTACGGCCCCCGTCAGTCATGTTCGACAGACTAAGAGCCGCGCAGCTGCGGCTCAATGACCGAAACTGACAACTTAATGATCGAAATGCGCAGCGACGCTCAAGCCGGTGCTCCCAGCAACTGGCTCAGCACGGCGCGCAACTTGCCGGGTTTCACCGGTTTGTTCAGCAGCGGCGCTTCGAGCCGTTGCAACGAGCGCCGGCACTGGTCCGTACGATCCGCGGTGATGATCACGGCAGGAATGGCCTGGCGGTAATGCTCGCGCAAATGCCTGACCACATCACAGCCCACCACGCCGTGGTCAAGGTGATAGTCCGCCAGGATCAGTTCCGGCGCCCGCCCCGCCAGGGCCGCCAGCGCCGAGTGTTCATCGGTGGCGGTGACCACGTCGCAGCCCCACTGCCCGAGCAACGCACTCATGCTTTCGAGGATGCTCACTTCATTGTCCAGCACCAGCAATCGCCGGCCCGGCAGCGGATTACCCGTGCCCGGTTGCGGCGCCGCGAGGCTGATGGGCAAAGGCACCTCGCGGGATATCGGTACCTCGATGCTGAACATCGATCCGCGGCCCGGAAGCGAGTGCACCTGGATGCGGTAGTCGAGGATCTTCGCGATGCGCTCGACGATCGCCAGCCCCAGCCCCACGCCCTTGCGGTCGGCGGCGCGGCCCACGTCCAGCTGATTGAATTCGAGGAAGATGGAGTCCAGGCGATCGGCGGGAATGCCGCGTCCGGTGTCCCACACTTCCAGGCGCAGCTTGTCGCCCCGGCAACGGGCCCCCAGCAGGATGCTGCCTTCGTCGGTGTAGCGACAGGCGTTACTGAGGAAGTTGCGCAGGATCCGGGTCATCAGGCGCAAGTCGGTGCGAATGGCGTAATCGCCCATGTGCACGCGCAAACGCAAGCCGGCGGCCTGGGCCACGGACTGGAACTCCGAGACCAGTGGCCCGAGCAATTCGTCGAGGCGGTACAGCGCGACATCCGGCTTGACCGCCGCTTGATCGAGGCGGGAGATGTCCAGCAAGTCGGTGAGCAGGTCCTCGGCGCCTTCCAGCGCCTGATGGGTACGTTCAACCAGCACCTGCTCGACCTCGGGCAGCTTGCGCTCACGCAAGGTCGAGATCAGCAACCGCGCGGCGTTGAGCGGTTGCAACAGGTCATGACTCGCCGCAGCGAGGTATTTGTCCTTGCTGCGGTTGGCGGCCTGCGCGGCGTCCCGGGCATCGCGCAGGGCTTCGGCGATCTGTTTACGCTGGGTGATCTGTTGTTGCAGGTTGCGGTTGGCTTCCAGCAGTTCGTCGGTGCGCGCGGTCACGCGCTGTTCCAGTTGGTCGTTGAGTTGCTGCAGGCGTTCCTGGGCAAGCTTGCGTTCGGTGATGTCGGCGACGAAACCTTCCACCAGCCCTTCCTGGTCGGGCTTGAGCAGCAGGTTCATCAGCACGTCGAGATGGCTGCCGTCCTTGCGCCGCAACTGGGTTTCATAGCCGTGCAGGCTGCCCTGGTGGGTGAGAATTTCGCCGATGTCTTCCAGCTCCTGGGCACCACCGACAAACAGGTTGCTCGCCAGGTCCGCCAGGGAGAACAGCACCTCCTGCGGGTCCTGATAACCAAGCATGCGCGCCAGGGCCGGGTTGGCGGCGCGCATGCCGTCGTGCAGGCTGGCCTGGAAAATCCCGTGGACCGCGTTTTCGAACAACCATTTGTAGCGATTGCGCTCGGCTTCCAGCTCGTCCAGGCGCGCGGCCAGTTCCGGGTAATGGCTCTTGCGCGCCGAATGACTGCCTAGTCCGAGCAGTCCGGCCAGCGCCCGTTGTTGCTCGTCAGAGGGCTTCGCCATAGACGACCTCGACATCACGCTGACTGGATTCACGCGGGTTGGTGAGGATGCACGGGTCATCCATGGCGTGTTGCGACAGGAATGGAATGTCCGAGGTCCTGACCCCATGCAGCCCGAGGGTTTCGTGGAAACCGATGGCATGCTTGAGAGCGATCAGGTGCTCGACCAGGCGCCCGCAGATCTGCCGGTGATTGAGGCCGCGGCAGTCGATGCCGAACGTCTCGGCGATGACCTTGAAACGGTCCGGCGCCGAGTCGTAGTTGAACGCCACCACGTGCTCCACCAGCACCGCGTTGCACAGGCCATGGGGCAGGTCGAGAAAGCCGCCGAGGCTGTGGGACATGGCATGCACCGCGCCAAGGATCGCGTTGGAGAACGCCAGCCCGGCCTGCATGCTGCCGAGCATGATTTTCTCGCGCAGGGCGATGTCCGTGGGGTTGGCGATCATCTGCACCAGGTTGCCGTTGATCAGGCGCATGGCTTCCAGCGCATGGGGATCGGTCAGCGGCCCGTGCCCGGTCGACACGAAGGCTTCGATGGCATGCACCAGCGCGTCGATGCCGGTACAGGCCGACAGGAACGGGTCCATGCTCAGGGTGGTTTCCGGGTCGATCAGCGACACGTCCGGCACCACCGCCTTGCTGACGATGGAGAACTTCATGCGTTCCTGCTGATTGGAGATGATCACGAATTGCGAGACGTCGGCCGAGGTGCCGGCGGTGGTCGGAATCAGGATCAGCGGCGGGCTGGGCACGCGGATGGTGTCCACGCCTTCGAACTCGAGGATGCTGCGGCCATGGGCGACGACAATGCCGATGCCTTTACCGCAATCCATCGGGCTGCCGCCGCCGACGGCAACGATCACATCGCAGTGGTTTTCCCGGTACAGCTCGGCACCGAGCATCACCTCTTCCACTCGCGGGTTGGGCGAGACGCCGCTGTACAGGCAGTATTCGATGCCCAGGGCTTGCAGGCTGGCTTCGACATCCGCCACCCATCCGGCGGCAATCACCCCCGGGTCGCTGACCACCAGCACCTTGCGCGCGCCAAAGGTCTTGGCGTAGTTGCCGACGTTGTGCCGGCAACCGGCACCGAAGATGATTTCAGGCGAAACGAATTTACGCAGCTGACTGAGACTCTGGCTCATTGGAAAGCCTGTTTTTATTGTTTTGGAAGGTAAGGTCCACACTAAAGCATCCGGCTGCGAATGCAATCAGACCAATGGCTGGGTTCACTGCAGGTCCCCTGTAGGAGCGAGCTTGCTCGCGATGGTCGTCAACGATAACGCTGGGAGCCTGACACTCAGCGGCGCTCTCGGGTTCTTCGCGAGCAAGCTCGCTCCTACAGGGGGGGTGTTGCCAGGGTCATCCGCGGTAGATCAGCTGCGAAGCCTTCGCATTGCGCAACGTCAGGTGCTCCATGCCCTGCCCCGGCGCTTCTGCTTCTTCGCGGGCCTTGAGGATCATCCCGTGATGGGGCGACTTGCTGCACACAGGGTCGGCATTGGCCGCGTCGCCGGTGAGCATGAACGCCTGGCAGCGGCAGCCCCCCAGGTCCTTGTGTTTTTCATCGCAGGAACGACACGGCTCCTTCATCCAGTCATCGCCACGAAAACGGTTGAAACCCAAGGATTGGTTCCAGATGTGCTCGATGCTGTGCTCGCGCACGTTGGGAAACTGCACCGGTAATTGCCGGGCGCTGTGGCAAGGCAGCGCCGTGCCGTCCGGGGTGATGTCGAGAAACAGGTTGGCCCAGCCGTTCATGCAAGTCTTGGGACGTTCTTCGTAGTAATCGGGGGTGACGAAAATCAGCTTGCAGGGATGCCCCTGGGCCTGAAGACGCTCGCGATATTCATTGGTGATGCGCTCGGCCCGTTGCAGTTGCTCCCGGGTCGGCAACAGGCCGACGCGGTTGAGCTCGGCCCAGCCATAGAACTGGCAGGTGGCCAATTCGACGAAATCCGCTTCCAGCTCCAGGCACAGATCAATGATCCTGGCGATGTCATCGATGTTGTGCCGATGGGTGACGAAGTTCAGCACCATCGGATAACCCTGGGCTTTCACCGCCCGGGCCATCGCCAGCTTCTGCGCGAAGGCCTTGCGCGAGCCGGCGAGCATGTTGTTCACCGCTTCGTCGGCGGCCTGGAAACTGATCTGGATGTGATCGAGCCCGGCGACCTTGAAGTCGCGCACCTTCTGCTCGGTCAGGCCGATGCCCGAGGTGATCAGGTTGGTGTAGTAACCCATGCCTCGTGCAGCTTTGATCAACTCCGCCAAGTCCTGGCGCACCAATGGCTCACCACCGGAAAAACCCAGTTGCGCAGCGCCCATTTCGCGCGCTTCACGGAACACGCGAATCCATTCTTCGGTACTCAACTCTTCACCTGATTTGGCAAAGTCCAATGGGTTGGAGCAGTACGGACACTGCAACGGACAGCGATAGGTCAGCTCCGCCAGCAGCCACAACGGCGGCCCCGGCAGCGCGTCACTCGATCCAGAATTGCGCATGGGCCACCTCCAGGAAAGCCAGCACGTCCTCGTCGATGCCCGGCACCTCGGGAAAACTCGCGGTCAGCCGGTCGATGATTGCCGCGACGCTGCGCTGGCCGTCCAGCAGCTCGAGAATCTGCCCTGCACTGGCGTTGAGCTTGATCATGCCTTCGGGGTAGAGCAACACGTGGCAGTCCTGGCGCGGTTCCCACTGCAAGCGAAAACCCGGGCGCAGCGTCGGTGAATGCGCGCGTTTGACCAGGCTCACAGCGCGATCCCCCGATGCCAGACGCGCTCGGTTGTCACCGTGTGATACGGCGGGCGCTCCAGCTCATAGGCCATGCTCATGGCGTCGAGCATGCTCCACAGCACGTCGAGCTTGAATTGCAGGATCTGCAGCATGCGTTGCTGGGCCTCGAGGGTGACGTAGTGGGCCAGGGTGATGCGCAAGCCGTGTTCGACATCCCGTCGGGCCTGGCTCAGGCGCGTGCGGAAGTAGTCGTAGCCGGCGGGGTCGATCCACGGGTAATGGGTCGGCCAGGCATCGAGTCGCGACTGATGGATCTGCGGCGCGAACAGCTCGGTCAACGAGCTGCTGGCCGCTTCCTGCCAGCAGGCACGCCGGGCGAAATTGACGTAGGCATCCACGGCAAAACGTACGCCGGGGAGCACCAGTTCCTGGGAGAGGATCTGCTCGCGGTCGAGCCCCACCGCCTCGCCCAGGCGCAGCCAGGCTTCGATGCCGCCCTCGCTGCCAGGCGTACCGTCATGATCGATGATCCGTTGCAGCCATTCCCGGCGCACTTCGCGGTCCGGGCAGTTGGCCAGGATCGCCGCGTCCTTGAGCGGGATGTTGAGCTGATAGTAGAAGCGATTGGCGACCCAGCCCTGGATCTGTGCGCGGCTGGCGCGGCCGGCGTACATGGCTTGGTGGAAGGGGTGATGGATGTGGTAGCAGGCGCCCTTGGCGCGCAGGGCGGCTTCGAATTCGCTGGGGGTCATGGGGGTGTCGGTCATTGCCGGTCTCCGGATTTGGCGGTGTCTGAACTGACGCCTTCGCGAGCAAGCCCGCTCCCACAGGGGGAATGCGTTTCATTGTGGGAGCGGGCTTGCTCGCGAAGGGGCCATTAGCTACAACACAATGCTCATGCCGTCATAAGCCACTTCAATCCCCCGCCGCTCCAGCAAGGCCCGCTCGGCCGAGTCTTCATCGAGGATCGGATTGGTGTTGTTGATGTGGATCAGCACCTTGCGCTGGCCGGGGAAACCCTCCAGCACTTCCAGCATGCCGCCGGGCCCGCTTTGCGCCAGGTGGCCCATTTCGCTGCCCAGGTTCTGCCCGACTTCGCAAATACGCATCTCGTCGTCGCGCCACAGGGTGCCGTCGAGCAACAGGCAATCGGCGCGCTGCATCCAGGCCAGCACCTCATCGTCGATCTGCCCAAGGCCCGGCGCGTAGAACAGCGAGGCGCCGCTAAGCGGGTCTTCGATGAACAAACCGATGGTGTCGCCCGGTTGCGGGTTGCCGCGATTGGGTGAATACGGCGGCGCGTTACTGACCAATGGAATCGCGCGAAACTGCAACTGTGGGCAGGCCGCGATCTGGAAGGGCTCGCGGTCCAGTCCGACCGGTTGCCACTGCAAGCCGCCGTTCCAGTGACCGAGCATGGTGAACAACGGGAAGCCGCTGCTCAGGTCCTGATGAACCCGCTCGGTGCACCACACGTCATGCGGGCAGCCTTCACGCAGGCTCAGCAGCCCGGTGCAGTGATCGATCTGGCTGTCCAGCAGCACCACGCCGGCGATGGCGCTGTCGCGCAGGCGACGCGCCGGCTGCAGCGGCGCAAAACTGTCGAGTTGTGCGCGGATGTCCGGTGAAGCATTGCACAGCACCCAGTCCACACCGTTGTCGCTCAGGGCGATCGACGACTGCGTGCGACGCTGGGCCCGCATACTGCCATTGCGCACACCGGCGCACTGGCGGCAGTTGCAGTTCCACTGCGGGAAACCACCGCCGGCGGCGGAACCGAGAACGCGGATGTGCATGGGCAATGCTCCAGAAGGCAGGCCCGGCCAACGCCACGGCTGGCCGGGTGATCAATCAACGGTTGGCGAAATACATCGTCACTTCGAAGCCAATGCGCAGATCGGTAAACGCGGGTTTAGTCCACATGGGTCATTCCTCTTCTTGTGCCGGGCGATTCCGGTAGAGCCATTAATGCACGGTGGGCCGGGGGGTCGAATGCTACTTTCGAAGGAGGTTTGGGGGTGATTTGGTAG